>JAFQMB010000025.1 GCA_017421095.1 Oscillospiraceae bacterium | reverse complement strand
GGCAGGCGCCCGGTCGGTGTGAACAGATTGGATCATAAAAAACACTCCTTCCATAGGGCTGTTTCTCTTTTCATAATAACACGAAGCATTTGGAATTTCAATCCGCTTTCAGCACAGGAAATTCGCCAATATTTTGGGGAAACTGCCAAGAAAAGGGGCGTTTTGTCGTCAAAAGTATGATGAAAAGACCCCTCGACTTTTCGCCGAGGGGTCTTTTTTGGTTTTGGCGTGCCACCTCTCTCGAGGGGGAGGCGTTTACTGCCCGATTGTAAGGAAAGGCTCTCCCTGTGGGAAAACTCCCGACAAGGTTGGGTGAGGGGACAGAAATGCCGACGCTTCTTCTTTGATTTACCTTTTCGTCAAGCAGTGCCCTCTCCGTCATTTACTCCTTGGGCAGGTTCACCGTCGCAAGGTGGGGTCGGTGGTCGGAGGCGATGATGGCGGGGATATCGGCATCTACAATCTCAATATCCGGGCTGACGAAGATGTAATCGATTTTTTCCACCGGCTTGTCGGAAGGGCAGCTGAGCAGCGGCGAAGAAAACAATGCTGCGGCATCTTTCATACGCTCGCGGATGGGATGGAGCAGCTCGTTATCGGGATGCATATTGAAATCGCCCATTAAAATGCACTTTTTGTCTTCCAAATGTTCCAAAACGGTGTTGATTGCGTTGGCCTGTTCGTCGGGGTTGAGACCGATGTGGATGGTCATCACCGTGAGACCGTTTTCCAATTTGGCTTTCAAAAGGCAGCGGGTTTCATAAAATCCGTTATAGGCTCTGACCTCGGGATCGGGGACCATAACAGTTTCGGCAGACAGAATGGGGAATTTGGACAAGAGCCCGTTCCCATAAGGATTCTCGCCGTAAACCTTGATGGCCTCGGCAAAATAATAATGCGGGATGCCGGTGAGCTTGGATAACACGGGAACCTGGTCGGTATAGGTGGGATCCGGGCCTTCCCCACGCATTTCGTTGAGCCCGATGATATCTGCTCCACAGTTTTTGATCGTTTCGGCCATCAGATCAAAATCAATTTCTTTTGTGATATAATTCAGGCAGTGCTGGGTGTTAAAGGACATAAGTTTCATAATAGATCCCTCCGTATGTTGGCTTTCATCGGTATTATACATTATGATGCTGTGACGGCGCAAGGAAAATCAAAAAACCTTGGCGGGGAAAGCAGAGATCGAAAAATCAAACGATCCGGTTCAAAAGGATGACGGACCTGTTGTTTTCTTTGTCTTATACAAAACGATCAAATCAACCACCAGGATAACAGGGAAGATGACAGCAGCAAGCAGGCCTGTTTTCAGATTTCCGCCTGCCATTTCAGAAAGACTGCCCACCATAGCAGGACTTGCCATAGCGCCCAAATCACCGGCCAGCGCCAAAAATGCGAACATCGCAGTGCCTCCTCTTGGGCACTTCTGCGAAGAAATGCTGATGGACCCCGGCCACATAATACCGACCGCCAAACCGCAAAGGGCGCAGCCGGCAAGGCCGAGGATCGGCAGTTTGGAAAGAGAAGCCAACAAATAGCAGCCGGTGCACAGAATGCCGCAAACAAGCATCGCTCTGGACAAGTCGAGTTTCTCGCTGAATTTGCCATACAAAGCGCGGGAAATTCCCATAAACATAGCAAACAAACACGGGCCGGCCAAATCTCCGATCGCCTTGGATACGCCGATGGCAGATTCTGTAAATGCCGAGGCCCATTGCGCCATCGTTGCTTCGGATGCGCCGGCACAAACCATCAATAGGATCAGTAACCAGAAGATTGGCGTTTTCAACAGTTTGCGAATGCCCATACTCTCGCCATCTTCCACCAACCGCTCTATCGGACAGGTGATAAAATTGAAGGTGTTAAAAAGAGGCACGATCGCCCAAATCACCGTGAGGATCTTCCAGTTCTCGATGCCAAACACGGCGAAAAAGAGGGTGGATCCCAAGATCACGCCCATAGCACCCCAACAATAAAAAGAGTGCAAAAGACTCATCATTCCGTCTTTGTTTTCAAAGGGGCAGGCTTCCACGATGGGGCTGACCAACACCTCAATCAGGCCGCTGCCAATGGCATAAAGTACCACCGAAATCAGAATTCCCCAAAAAGGAGCCGGCATCAGATCCGGCAGGATTGCCATCAAAACAAGGCCAACCGCCGATAACACCTGTGACGCCGCAACGCAGGTGCGATATCCGATTTTGTCGGCAAATTTGGTGGCCGCAAGATCAACGAGCAGCTGCGTTAAGTAAAACACCGTTGGAATCATTGCAATCTTTTCAAAACTGATCCCATAGGTATCTTTGAATGTTAAAAATAAAAGCGGGGCAAAGTTTGCAGAGATCGCCTGTGTAACAAAGCCGAGATAACAGGCCAACAGTGTTTTTTTATAATTCTTTTGATTTCTCATGATGATTCCCTTTAAAATGCGAACAATAAACGCCTGACAAATATGCGTCATTATATCACAGTAACAGAAAAAAACAAGGTGACGCAAAAAGAAAACCCCCACTTTCATAGGCAGGGGCAAAGGATATTTTCGCGGTTTATCCGGATTTTGCCTCCTCATCCGCCGGGGGTTTATAGGCGTTGTTTTCCAAATAGGCGGCAAACTCTTCCAAACTGCCGCAAAAAACATTGCCATCGATATAGGTTTCTTCCCCGCGATAACCGTCGAGTCTTTCCCGGTTGGTGTATTGCCAAAATGTCCAGATTCTGCCGTCGGATAATTTTGGTTTTGTGATTACATTTCTGATCCAAATATCATAATCGGCATAATCGCCGGCCAGATATAATTCATAGGATTTTTCTGTGGCATAGAGGATGGGCTTTTGGCCGTAATGCTCTTCCAGCAAACGGAGCATTGTTTTCAGTTGCTCTGCAACCGCTGTCCGGTTGGGCGGACAGGATTTTTTGTCGCCGTAAAACTCCAAATCGATGACCGGCGGCAGCATCCCTTCAAAGGGAACAACGGTTTTGATGAAATGTTCCGCCTGGGTCTTCCCCTCGCTGTCATAGCTGAAAAAATGATAAGCCCCTACCGCAAGGTTGGTTTTTTGTGCTTCCCGGAAATTGTATGCAAAGTTTTTGTCCACAAAAGAGCTGCCCTCGGTGGCTTTGATAAAGGCAAAGGAAATGCCTTGCTTGGACAGAATCTCCCAATGGATTTCTCCTTGATAGGAGGAAACATCGACCCCTTTTACGGCATAAGGTTCGGCATTAAGGCCGTTTAATTGGATGACACCATTCCAAATCAAGGTGAAAAGCGTGACACAAACTGCCAAAAACAAGGCACCTGCCACGATCAGAATTTTGGTTCGTTTCTTTTTCACCGCCGCCACCCCCCCTTTGTTTTGATTATAGCATAACGGCAGAAAAAAACAAGGCAGGCAATCGATGGCAACAAAGAAAAACCCCGCTTGCTTTGCAAGCAGGGGGACAAGGATATTTTTGCGGTTTTGTGCAGGCATCTGAGAAAATCTTTTGGTTGCCTAAAGGGGCAGGTTTTGTGTTTCAACAAATCAAAGATGTTAGCCGATCAACTTTCTCTTGATGTTTTTCAGGGTTGCGTCTGTTGTCGATTTTTCAAAAAGTGCATATTCATCAAAGCTGCTGAAAGTGCCGCCGTCATCAGAGGACCAGCCAATCAACCATTTGTTTTTCAGTTCATCGTTCAAGGTATCACTGTTCGAGCGATATTTGAACACATAATACACTTCTTTCTTGAAAAGATAGGTAATCTTTCCGATATAGACAATTTCGTCCGGCGCTTTCCCCAGTTCGGTGGGATAGGTGAGCCAATGAACCAGATCGCTCTTGGCAAGGTATTCGGGGGCGGAATATTCTTTCGGGAAAAGATCCTGTTTGCCGAACTTTCCAAGCAGCGCATAGGTCAGGTTTGCATATTCAAGATTCCGGGCCAAAGAGAGCATGGCTTCGTCGGGAAGAGTTTGCCCGAGAGAAAGCAGCGTGTCTGCCACAAAGTAGTTGACATTGCCGTGTTCCAGTTTCATAACCGCATGGAGCAATGCAAGAATCGTACCATCGGCAAAATAACGGCTGACATCTGCCATCAATTCCAGATTGTTGATGCAGTCTGCGACAGGTTCGTCGGAAGCAAGATACCGCTTAAATTCTGCTTCAAGATGCGCTTTTATACAGGCGTTTGCACCATCAGACAACTTGGAAAAATCCTCTTTGTAATGAAGGAGGCCGTTATAAAGCGTCCCCTTTTGATATTCATCCTCTGTTTGGCCAACCAAAGAGAGGAGATGATTGACTTCGGCTTCGCCGATTGTTTCCTGCTGGAAGATGCCGTCGAGGGTTCTTTCGATATACTGCTCTTTGGAGACGGCGGCAACGAGCATCTTGATTTTGGCAAGAACCTCCTGCGGGAGTTCCGCAGGGGAAGGACAAAGCTGCATCATCAGTCCGAGAACAAGGTCTTTGCAGGTGAAAAGAAGATCTTTTTCTCTGTAAGATGCGGCGGTGGGGATGGCTGACAGGAGTGCATCCACCTCGCCATAGGTATATGTAAGGATAGCCGCTTTATCAGCGGGATCCAAGGGATTCTTGGCCTTTTGGGCGTTTTCTATCATTCGAAGCAGATACTCCAACAGCTGCTTTTTGCTGGAATAGGTTTCGTTTTTCATTGCGGATAAAACAGAATGAATTTGCGACATTTAAACCCCTCCTGAAAAATTTTGTCCGTTCGCATCTTTAGTGTATCATCCAAAAGATAAAGAAGCAAGGAAAAGATTGAAATTAAATTCGTCTTCCCACTCGACAAAGTCGGATTGCACCCATTTGTGCCAAGGAACGGATATCACCAGAAAAAGAAAAACCCCCGCTTGCTTTGCAAGCAGGGGTTTGGCGGAGAAGGAGGGACTCGAACCCTCGCGCCGGGGTTTAGCCGACCTACGCCCTTAGCAGGGGCGCCTCGTCACCAACTTGAGTACTTCTCCGTGTGTGACGCTGATGGTTTTATATGTGTTTCCCGATTGGAAGAAAAAGCAGATGGCGGAGAGAGTGGGATTCGAACCCACGGTGCGTTGCCGCACGACGGTTTTCAAGACCGCTCCGTTATGACCGCTTCGGTATCTCTCCACAGGAGACTTGTGACGATGACAATCCTATCATATCAAAACCCGATTGTCAAGGGGGTTGCCGGGCTTTTTCTGATTTTTTTATAAAAAATCACGAGAAAGGGATTGACAACCTCTTTTCAATGTGTTATTATTTTCGAGCGTTCCATCCGGGCGATCGAACGAAGCTTGCTGGTGTAGCTCAGTTGGTAGAGCAGCTGATTTGTAATCAGCAGGTCG
>JAFQMB010000212.1 GCA_017421095.1 Oscillospiraceae bacterium | reverse complement strand
TTGATCCTGCGGGCGCAAGAAAATCAGAAATTATTTCATCTTCAGGCCGTTCTTTTCATACATCTTGGCCTGAACGCCGATGGGAAGACCAAACAGATTGATGAATCCACCGGCATCGCTTTGATCATAAACATCGTCTGCATCAAAGGTGGCAATTTCGGGATCATAAAGAGAGAAGGGACTGGTGACACCTGCGTTGATGATGTTTCCTTTATAAAGCTTCAGTTTCACATCTCCGGTGACCGTTTGTTGGGTTTCATCCACAAAAGCATCCAAAGCGGCACGCAAGGGGGTGAACCATTGGCCGAAATAAACCAGATCTGCATATTTCAGTGCAATCTGCTGTTTATAATGCATGGTTTCTCTGTCCAAAGTGATGGTTTCCAAAACCTTATGCGCGTGGTAAAGAATGGTGCCGCCGGGGGTTTCATACACGCCGCGGGACTTCATACCAACCAGCCGGTTTTCCACCAGATCGGCAAGACCGATTCCGTTTTCGCCGCCAAGCTGATTGAGGGCTTCCATCAAAGAAACGGGTGCAATTTCTTCGCCGTTGAGCATAGTGGGAACACCCTTTTCAAAGTGCAGTGTAACATAAGTGGGCTGATCCGGAGCCATTTCAGGGGAAACGCCCAGTTCCAAAAAGCCGGGTTTGTTATACATCGGCTCGTTGGCGGGATCTTCCAGGTCCAAACCCTCGTGAGAGAGATGCCAAAGGTTTTTGTCTTTGGAATAGTTGGTCTCCCGATTGATCTTCAAAGGAATGTTATGGGCCTCTGCATAGTCGATCTCCTCATCACGGGACTGAATATCCCATTCCCGCCAGGGGGCGATGATGGCAAGATCGGGGGCAAAAGCCTTCAAGCTCAACTCAAAACGCACCTGATCGTTTCCTTTACCGGTACAACCATGACAAATGGCGTCTGCGCCTTCCGCCTTGGCGATTTCAGCAATCCGTTTTGCGATGATCGGCCGTGCAAAAGAGGTACCGAGAAGATAATCATGTTCATAAACGGCGCCGGCTTTCATGGTGGGGAAGATGTAATCAGTGATGAATTCTTCTTTCAAATCTTCAATATAAAGTTTCGAAGCACCGGTGGCAACGGCCTTTTCTTCCAAACCGTCCAATTCGGTTCCTTGGCCCACATCGCCGGAAACGGCAATCACTTCGCAGTTGTTATAGTTTTCTTTCAGCCAGGGAATAATGATGGAAGTATCAAGGCCGCCGGAATAGGCAAGGACAACCTTTTTAATGTCTTTTTTCTGTTTTTTCATTTTGGGGAACTCCTCTTCGATTGAGATGTGATATTGACTATTATACACACTTGATGTATAAAATCAACCCCTATTTTCGATAAAATTTGAAAAATAATGAATATTTATGCAATAACAATGTATACTTCTCGGAATAATTCATTTAGCTTGCAGAATCAGGTGAAATGAAAATATAAGAATGAAAAACAAAATTATGATATTTTTGTGAATTTATCATTTTGGGGTTGACATTTTGCAAAAGTATGTTAAAATACAATTAGCACTCGGGCAATAAGAGTGCTAATCAAAAACGGAAATAATAACAAGTTCGGCAAAGGAGGGGTGAGAGGTGACACCTTTGGATCCCAGAAAACAGCAGATTCTTGCGCTGGTCATTCGGGATTTTGTTCACACCGGTGAACCGGTCGGTTCTGTTACGGTGATGCAAAAATTGTCCACTGCTGTCTCTTCTGCCACCATCCGAAATGATATGGCCTTTTTGGAACGCTGCGGTCTTTTAACCCAGCCCCACACTTCGGCCGGCCGTGTTCCCACTCAAATGGGTTATCGCTATTATATTGATGGCTTGATGCAGGAACATCGCCTTTCCGAACGTGAGATGGAAGCGGTTCATAAAGCAATCAGACTTCGCACCACCGATCCGGAAAACCTGGTTCAAAGTTTTGCAGAATCGATTGCTTCTTTCACCCATCTTGTCTCAATTGTTTCAATGCCGGCACCAAAGCAGCCGATTCTCAGTCAGATCCAAGTAATCCGAGTGGGCAAGCGGGTGGTTTTTGCCGCTTTAGCCAGCAATTTGGGTGTGGTAAAAAACCGATCTTTCAAAACGGATTTTGATGTGACAGATGAAGACCTGGTGGTTCTGAACACCTTTTTGAACGCCAAACTTTGTCATATTCCGCTGGATGAAATTTCTCCTGCCGCGATCCAGACAATGATCACCTCCCTCGGAAAATATGCATTGACTCTTTCGCCGCTGGTGGTTGCCATCTATCTGCTTGCGAAGGATATCACCGAAGCAAGATTGTTTGTTTCCGGGAAAACCAATCTTTTGCACAATTCCACCTCTACAATTTCCACATTGCGATTGCTTCGTCTGCTGGAAAGTCCGGAAATCCTTTCTTCGCTTATGCGAAATGTACAGGAAAAACCGGGGGTTTTGCTTGGGGTGGAAACGGGTGTTTCCGAAATGGAAGAAAACGCTTTGATCCTGGCGCCCTATCAAATTCGGGGAAAGAATGCCGGAAGCATCGGCATCCTGGGACCGGAGCGAATGAATTATCAGTTGCTTTTGCCCTATGTAAAATATTTTGCTCATTATTTGGGAGAGATCCTTTCAGCGTTTTACGAGGTTTGACCCCTATAAAAATATTGAGTTTTTGAGAAAGAGGAGTGGAACAGTGTGGAAGAAATGAAGGAAAAAGAAACCGTCTGTGAAGCGGAAAAGGAAAATCAGACGGAAGAGCAGCCGGCCAAAAAGGAGCCGAAACTCAAAAAGAAAAAGGATGCCGAACTGGAAAAGGCCAGGGAAGAGATTGCCTTGCTGAAAGATCAGCTGCTCAGACAGATGGCGGAATTCGATAACTATCGCAAGCGCACTGCCAAAGAAAAGGCTTCGACCTTTGAAGATGCCAGAGTCAAGATTCTGACACCTTTTGTGGCTGTTTTGGATATTTTCGAACGAGCAGCAGAGGCAAATTGTTCCGACGAGGCTTATAAACAGGGAATTTTGATGCTGCTGGAGCAGTTCTCTCACGCGTTGAAAGAACAGGGTGTCGAAGAGATTGCGGCTGAAGGGCTTCCTTTGGATCCCACCCGTCATCAGGCGGTGATGCAGGAAGAAAAGGAAGGCGTTGAAAGCGGCTGTGTGGCAAATGTGCTGCAAAAGGGGTATGCCATCGGCGATAAGGTTCTCAGAACCGCGATGGTTTCCGTCGCCCCGTAACATTCATGTATGACAGGAAGATTCCTGTTCATCATATAAAAATGTAAACCAATGCGGCGAAATGCCGTGTCTTTTGAAAGGAGATTATTATCATGGGAAAAATTATCGGTATTGACCTTGGAACCACCAACTCCTGCGTTGCAGTAATCGAAGGCGGCGAGCCGGTTGTCATCGCCAACGCAGAAGGCAATCGCACCACGCCCTCTGTTGTGGCTTTCACCAAGGACGGAGAACGTCTTGTGGGCCAGGTTGCAAAGAACCAGGCCGTTTCCAACCACGAAAACACCGTGGCCAGCATCAAGCGTCATATGGGCAGCGATTATAAAGTGACCATCGGCGGCAAAACCTTCACCCCCCAAGAGGTGAGTGCAATGGTACTGCAGAAACTGAAAGCGGACGCGGAAGCTTATCTTGGCAGCAGCGTCACCGAGGCGGTTATCACCGTTCCTGCCTATTTCACCGATGCTCAGCGTCAGGCCACCAAGG
>JAFQMB010000211.1 GCA_017421095.1 Oscillospiraceae bacterium | reverse complement strand
GAGATGGTGCTGCAGGGGGTTGCCGACTGTGTTTTTGAAACCGAAGACGGTCTTGGCATTTTGGATTATAAGACCGATCGGGTGGAAAGCGCGGAAGAACTGAACGTCCGATATGACCGCCAGTTGCAGCTTTATGCCCATGGGGTTGAAATTTTGCTGGGCAGACCGGTAACAGAGCTTTGGATTTATTCTTTGACCCTCAATCAGGCCATTTCTGTTCCGTTGCCGAAAAAGAAATGAATCTTCAGAAAAAGGAGGGAGAAAAGATGACCTGTGACCTTTGCCCCAGAGGTTGTTTGGTGGATCGCGCGGCAGGGGAAAGTGGCTTTTGCCGTTCCCTGTTTTTGCCAAGAGTCGCCCGGTCGGCGCCCCATTTTTGGGAAGAACCCTGTCTTTCCGGTGAAAGAGGAAGCGGTACCATCTTTTTTTCCGGCTGCACCTTAAAATGTGCCTTTTGCCAAAACAGCGATATCAGCCGCACCCCTTATGGGGAAGAGATGGATGACGAGAGATTGGCCAAGGAGATGCTGTTATTGCAGGAGATGGGGGTGCATAACATCAATCTGGTGACGGCGGGACATCATCTGCCGGTGGTCCTTTCCGCTCTGCATCGAGCCAAAAAAGCGGGTTTGAAACTGCCTGTTGTTTATAATTGCGGCGGATATGAAACGAAAGAAAGTCTGCTTTCTTTGGCAGAGGATGTGGATATTTGGCTGCCGGATTTCAAATTCTTCTCTCCGGCATTGGCAAAAGAGGTGGCCGCTGCAGAAGATTACCCCAAAATCTGTAAAGAGGCCATCGGTTTGATGCATCTTTTGCAGCCAAAGGCGGTGTTTGACGAAAACGGAATCATGCAAAAGGGGCTGATTGTTCGGCATCTGCCTTTGCCCGGCAAACTGTTTGATTCCAAAAAGATCATCGATTTTGTCCATTCCTTGGGGGATGGGGTTTGGTTTTCCCTCCTCAATCAATATACCCCGATGCCCACCTGCCACATTGATTGGCTGCGACGCCCGCTGCCCGAAGGGCATTATGACACACTGGTGGATTATTGCCGCAGACTGGGAATGGAACGGGTGTTTATTCAGGATTCTAAGGCTGCTGATGCGGCGTTTATCCCCGAGTTTTATGACAGACTTCCTTGAAAACTCTTAAAAAATAAAAAGCCTCTTTTTTCATCCGCTCCGGACGAGAAAAGAGGCTTTCTTTTTTGATTTATCAGGGCATCTCCTGCTCGATGGCTTTTTCCAAAGCATCCAGACTTCTTTGGGCCAAAACAGCATAACGTTCTCGTTTCCCCTTGATCCGTTCCGTAAGGGGAGGGAGCATTCCCATGGCGGCCCCCATGGGCTGATAGTCGGCCGATTCCGAGGCGGAAATATGTCGGCAAAGGGTGCCCATGATGGTCTCTTCGGGGAAGACAAAGGGGGCTTTCTCTTCCAAAAAGCGGGCAAGCTGCAACCCGGCCATCAACCCCGAGGCGGCAGATTCCATATATCCTTCCACCCCGGTCATCTGCCCGGCAAAGCGGATCAGCGGATTGGTGCGAAGAGAAAAATCGGCATTCAAAAGCCGCGGTCCATCCAAAAAGGTGTTGCGATGCATCACCCCATAACGCAGAAATTCCGCCTGTTCCAAGCCGGGGATCATGGAAAAGACCCGTTTTTGTTCGCCGAATTTCAAATTGGTTTGGAAACCCACCAGATTATAGGCGGTGCATTCTTTGTTTTCTGCCCGAAGTTGACAACAGGCCCAGGGGCGATGACCGGTTCTGGGATCTCTGAGACCCACCGGCCGCAGCGGGCCAAAGCGTAGGGTATCCTTACCCCGTTTTGCCATCACTTCCACCGGCATACAGCCTTCGTAAACCCGCATCTGTTCCTTTTCAAAGGTATGCAGTTCGGCCCGTTCGGCGGCGATCAATGCCTCATAAAAGGCCTCATACTGCGCCTGATCAAAGGGACAGTTGAGATAATCTGCTTCTCCTTTATCATATCTTGCGGCGGCAAAAACAATCTCTCTGTTGATGCTTTCGGCCGAAATGATGGGGGCGGCGGCGTCAAAGAAGGCCAATCTGTTGCCGCAAAGTTCCTCGATCGAGGCGGTCAGCCCGTCGCTGGTCAAAGGGCCGGTGGCAACAATCACCGGGCGATCGGTGGGGATTTTCAAAATCTCTTCCCGTTTGATGGTAACGCCGGGAAGAGATTCAATCCGATGGGTCATTTCTTTTGCAAATTCATCCCGATCCACCGCCAGAGCGGCCCCGGCCGGCACGCGGCAGGCTTCGGCCACCGAAAGGACAAGAGAATCGAAGCGGCGCATTTCGGCTTTCAAAAGCCCCGAGGCGCCGGCAAGAAGTTCGGATTTGAGAGAGTTGGAACAGACCAGCTCGGCCAAACATTCGCTGTGGTGTGCCGGAGAAAAGCGTTGGGGTTTCATCTCGGCCAGAGTGACGGGAAAGCCTTTTTTTGCCAACTGCCAGGCGGCTTCACAACCGGCCAAACCGCCGCCGATGATCAAAATGTCCGGCTTTTTCATTCCTTGACACCCCGTTCATAGCCGCAGCCTTCCTTTGCGCAATAAATCCGGGGATTTTTGCCCTTCTTTTCAAAGAGATGCTTGCCGCACTTTTCGCAGGTTTCGGCAATGGGCTCATCCCAGCTCATAAAGTTGCAGGCAGGATAGTTGGTGCAGGAATAGAAGATGCGGCCTTTTTTGGTCTTCCGCTGGCTCATTTTGCTGCCGCAGACAGGGCAGGAGCCGGCAGCTTCCACCACAATGGTTTTGGTGTTGCGGCAGGAAGGGAAGCCGGGACAGGCCAAAAACCGGCCGAATCTGCCGTTTTTATAAACCATTTTGCGGCCGCATTTTTCGCAAACCACATCCGATTCTTCCACCGGAAGGGCGACCTTTTCCTCACCGATGGTTTCCATTGCGGCATCCAGGCTCTTCTTAAAATCGCTGTAAAATTCGTCCAACACCTCGCCGTAAACCCGTTCCCCCTGTTCCACACGGTCCAGTTGCTTTTCCATGTGGGCGGTGAACTGCACATCCACGATTTTTTCAAAGTGGTTGGCGATCTGTTCGGTCACAATGCGGCCAAGGGGGGTGGGAACCAGCGTCTTGCCCTCCCGTTCCACATAATCTCTGGCCAAAATGGTGGCAATTACCGTGGCATAGGTGGAAGGACGGCCGATGCCGTATTCCTCCATCGCCTTGATGATCGAAGCTTCATTATAACGGGCAGGAGGTTGGGTGAAGTGCTGATTGCCGTCCAACTTGTCACAGAGCAGCTTTTCGCCCTCCTGCAATTCGGGCAGAGCAGATTCCACCTCGTCGCTCTTATCGGCATAAAGGATCTCAAAACCGTCAAATTCCGGGGTCTGTCCGGCACTGCGGAAGGTGCAGTCACCCACACCGATCTCGGCAGTCACCGTCTGATAAACCGCAGGGGTCATCTGGCAGGCCATAAACCGTTCCCAAACCAGTTTATAAAGTCGATATTGATCCTTGGTCAGACTGGTTTTCACCTTGGCCGGGGTCAAAGACGGGGTGGAGGGACGGATGGCCTCATGGGCATCCTGGGCGGTGTTTTTGTTGGCATAGACATTTTCCTTGGCAGGCAGATATGCCGGGCCGTATGCCTCCATAATATGGGCTCTGGCGGCGTCGGTGGCCTCTTTGGAAAGGCGCAGAGAGTCGGTTCTCATATAGGTGATCAAACCGACGGTGCTGCCGTTTTCCAATGTGATGCCCTCATAGAGTTCCTGAGCCAGATTCATGGTCTTTTTGCTCACAAAGCCCAGCCGTTTGCTGGCCTCCTGCTGCAGGGTGGAGGTAATAAACGGGGGAAGGGGATTTTTGCGTTTCTTGGCCATTTTCACCGAAGAAACCACAAACTCCTTGCCGCGGATTTCGTTTAAGATGGCGTCTGCTTCCTCTTTGGTTTTGGGGGCGGCATTTTTGCCGTTTACCAGCGCCAGTTTGGAAGCAAAGGCTTTTTTGTCTCCCTCCCGGCGAAGCTGGGCATCAATTGTCCAGAATTCCTGGGGAACAAAGGCGTCGATCTCATCCTCTCTGTCCACAATCAGGCGCACCACAACACTCTGCACCCGACCGGCAGAAAGGCCGGTTCGCACCTTTTTCCAAAGGAAGGGGCTCATTTTATATCCCACCAAACGATCCATCACCCGTCTGGTCTGCTGGGCATCCACCAGTTTCAAATCGATGCTTCTGGGCTGGCTGATCCCCTGTTTGATCCCGGTTTTGGTGATCTCGCTGAAGGTGATGCGGTTCTTTTGGGAAAGATCCAGATCCAAAAGATGGGCCAGATGCCAGCTGATGGCTTCCCCTTCCCGGTCGGGGTCGGTGGCCAGATAGATGAACGAGGCGTTTTTGGCCGCATCCTTCAAATTTTTGATCACATCGCTTTTGCCCCGCTGGGTGATATATTTGGGGGCAAAGCCGTGTTCGGTGTCCACCCCCAAAGAGGACTTGGGCAGATCCCGGACATGGCCGTTGGAGGCCACCACTTCATAGCCGCGGCCCAGATATTCTTTGATGGGTTTGATTTTTTTGGGAGACTCCACAATCACCAGCTTGGTGCGGCCGGCGGCAGAGGCTTTGGTTTTCTTTTCCACAGAATTTGCCATGGATGCTTGACTCCTTCTCCAAATGGGTTGTGCGTTTTCCATCCTATGCGATTTTCGGAAAGAATGCAAGTAAATTATTTGTGAACAGGGTTAAAAAAACCTGTTTCTGCAAAAATTTTGTTCTTCAGGCCCGGGGCAGGGTGTATCTTCTGCCGGGTAATGCGGTGATCAGACCCAAAAGTTCCAGTTCGGTGACCGCTTCCAAAAGGGAGAAGGTCTCTTCTCCCAGTTCGGATGCAATCTCCGGCAGGGTTTTGGGTTGCTCTCCAAGAAGAGAATAACAGCGGCGGGCCAAAAGGGAAACATCCAGTTCTTCGGGTTTGGGCAGCGGTTTTTCTTTGCTCTCTTTTTTGATACCGGAGGCAGCGGATTTTTTCTCTTTGGCTTTTCTGGGGGTGACATCCCGGCTTTTGGGCTTTGTAAGGTTCATATCATCCCGCAACGAGGCAAGCTGCTGCAATCCAAAGGGGGGAAGCGTGTCTTTTTCCTGCGTTTGCAGACAGGCGTATTCCGAGGTGTTTTGATATTCTTCCAAAAGATCCTCGGCGCAGGAGACCGGCTTGGCCCCCTGTTTCATCAGCGCGATACCGCCTTTTGCATTTTCCGAAAAGATGCTGTTGGGAATGACAAAAACATCCTTCCCCATTTCGGCTGCCGCATTCACGGTGATGATGGCACCGCTCTGATCGGCGGCTTCGGTGAGTAAAACCCCTTTGCAAAGGCCGGCCAAAATGCGGTTGCGAACCGGAAAGTGGCTGCCTTTGGCAGGAGAGCCGGGGGGATATTCCGAGAGGAAAAGCCCTTCTTTCAAAATGGATTCCCGCAGTTTTTCATTGCCTTCGGGATAGGGAAGATCCAACCCGCAGCCACAGACGGCAACCGTTTTACCGCCGGCGGCCAGACAACCTGCGTGGGCGGCGGCATCACAGCCTCTTGCAAAGCCGGAGACAACGGTGACGCCCTTTTTGGCCAGCTGCCAGGAAAGGGTGGCGGAGGCCAGCATTCCGTAATCCGAAACCCTTCTGGAACCCACGATGCAGATGGAAAGGGCTTCCAGCACCGAAAGATCCCCCTGATAAAAGAGCAAAATAGGGGAACAGGGGATCTGGCGAAGGGCTTTTGGATAATCCGGATCGGTGAAGGTGACGATCTTTTGGCCGGCCTCGTTTGCGGCGGCAATCAACTTGTCTGCGGCGGCAGAAGAGGCGGCTTTGATGTGTTTTTTATCGGCGGCGGTGCAAAAGATGGGCAGTTTATCGGCCTTGAGGTCGGATAAAAAGCGCTGAACACCGTATTCTTTCAAAATATAGTCGCTGCGCTCGTTTGCGTTTGGAAAACAAAGGCGCAGAAAGGCGGCTTGACGGAGGGTCATATGATTGCTCCTTTCCGCACAAAAAATTCATAAAGTGCCACAGAGGCGGCGGATGAGGCGTTGAGCGATTGAATCTTGCCGTTCATAGGGATGATGACTGTTTCATCGGCCAAAGAAAGGGTGGCATCGGAAACCCCATGACCCTCATTTCCAATAACAAGAATAAAATGATCGGGAACCGAAACGGTGGGCAAAGAGATGGCGTCTTCCCGCAGGGCGGTGACAAACAGACGGTTTTGTTTCTTCTTTTCCGCAAGGGTTTTGGATAGGTTTTCTGTTTGCAGAAGGGGCAGATGCAGGGCCGCTCCCATAGAAGCTCTGAGCGCTTTGGGGCTGAAAAGATCTCCGCAGCAGCCGTCTGCGATCACACCGTCTGCGCCAAAGGCCAGAGCGGTGCGTAAAATAGTTCCCACATTGCCGGGATCCTGAACCCCTTCCAATGCCAAAAATCTGCCCGGTTTTTCAAATAAAGCGGCATCATATTCGGGCATAGAAAACAGCCCGATACAATCGGGGGCAGAGGGCATGGTTGAGATTTTTTCGGCACAGTGAGGCGAAAGGAGAATCTGTCTTTTGGCCTTGTCGGCGAACGGAAATTCCTTTCCGGTGGTCAAAAGCATTTCAAAACGACAGCCGGCCAAAACCGCCTGCCGGGTGAGTTTTTCTCCTTCGGTGAGGAAAAGGCCCTCTTTGCGGCGCAAAGAGGTGTCTCTTGCCAGCTTGGCAAGATGCTTGACCGTTTCATTTTGCAGTGAGGTGATTTGTTCCGAAAATGCCATTTTCAGCACTCCTTCTTGGATCAAAAAAGAGGGGGTAAAGACGGGAAAACGCCCACATGATCTCTCATGCGGGCGCACCTGTCGATTTTTATTGAGCTGCTTTTTCCAAAGCCTTCTTGGCCTTGTCGGTCAAATTGGTGAAAGCCTTGGGATCGGAAATCGCGATCTCGCTGAGCATCTTTCTGTTGAGAGCGATGCCGGCCTTTTTCAAACCGTTCATAAAGCTGGAATAGTTCATGCCATTCAGCTTGCAGGCAGCACTGATGCGGGTGATCCACAGGCTGCGGAAATCACGCTTCTTCTGCTTGCGGCCGATATAAGCATAGTTGCCGGACTTCAAAACAGCCTGTTTGGCCATTTTGAAATGGGTGCTTTTGCTGCCAAAGTAGCCCTTGGCAAGCTTCAAGACTTTCTTTCTTCTTTTGCGCGTCATCATTGCGCCTTTGACACGAGCCATTGATTATTCCTCCGTATCCTGCGAAAGGCAGAGCCTTTTCGTCAATATTGTGGTTTTCCGTCCCCGATTCTTATTTATAGGGGATCAGCTTCTTGATCACGGCTGCATTGCTCTCTGCAGCATAAGCGCCCTTACGCAGGCTGCGTTTCCGCTTGGTGGACTTCTTGGTCAGAATGTGGGAACGATAAGCGTGACCTCTCTTGACCTTTCCGTTTTTGGTCAGACCGAAACGTTTTTTCGCCCCGGTGTGTGTTTTGATCTTCGGCATTTTTCAACACCCTCCAAACTGGTTTCATTATTCTTTTAAGATCTTTTATCAGCAAACGCTGCGTCCGGATCTCACTTGCCTGTTTTCGGACCCAGAATCATCATCATGCTGCGGCCTTCCATCTTGGCGGGTTTTTCCACCACCGCGTTCTCACCCATCAAAGAGCAGAACTTTTCAAGAAGGGGCTCGCCCATTTTGGTGTGGGCCATTTCTCTTCCCTTGAAGCGGACGGAAACCTTGACTTTATCGCCATCCTGAATGAAACGCTGTGCGTGTTTGGCCTTGGTTTCCATATCGTGGGAGTCGATGTTCAAGGTCATACGGATTTCTTTGACTTCGACCACCTTTTGCTTCTTTCGGGCATCCTTTTGCTTTTTGGCCTGTTCGAATTTGAACTTGCCATAGTCCATAATCTTGCAGACGGGCGGCTTGGCATTGGGGGCAATCAAAACCAGATCCAAATTGGCTTCGATGGCCTGCTGCAGCGCTTCTTTGGCTGAAACGATGCCAAGAGCATCCCCCTCGGGGCCGATCAGACGGACTTCCTTTTCCCGGATCTCTTCGTTGATCAGATGTTCCTTCTCGCTGATAACTAACACCTCTTTTTCTTGAGAGAGGGGCACAAAATTGTGCCGTGAAAACAAAAAAGCACAAAGTGAATCAAACACTCTGTGCATAATTCAGCCGACATCCTCCGAATCAAAGATCGGCGGACAGCTGATTTATGAACCCGTGCGGCACCATCCCGCAACAAGGTGAGAATGTTTCATTCTGCTTCTTTTTTCGGCCGGGCATTTTGCCCGAGCAAAACGCATTCTACCACCATCATCAAGAAATGTCAAGCCTTTTTTCGAAAAAATCAAAGAAATTCGAAAAACGGTTTTTCCTGTTGCTTTTGAGCTGCTTATAAGGCAGGAAACAGCAAAAACAGGATCAGAGACGATAATTTGTGCCGCGTTTGCGGTTGATTTCTTCCAAACAGGAACGGAAGATGTCTTTTCTTCCACGCTGGCTGGTCATCTGCACCAAATCAAAGCCGGCTCTGCGATTGCCTTCCACAAAGGTGCAGCCTTCCGGTGTCACAGCCACATCCCAGCCCACCAAATGAATATGCGGATTGACTTTTGCCGCTTCCAAAACGGTGTCTAAAATCTTTTGCCAATGGGGAATCTGAAATCCGTCAAATGCAATCTTGCTGACGGGATGATGTGTAAACCATTCCAGATTTTTATTGACCGCGTTGCCGACCAGCCTGCCGCTTTCAAGATCCACCAAAACACCCATTCCGCCCTGATGAAAATTATCTACGCCGGCATCACCGCAACCGATTCGCATACCGGCATATAAGACGCGGCTTTCTCCGCCTTCGCAGAAGGTCATAATCCGGATGGTGTTGACGCTTGCAGGGTTAAAGGCGGCCACAGCAGGGTGTTGGCAGATCAGTTCTTCTGCAAAAAAGTTTTCGTCTTTCAGATAAGAAAGCCATTCTTCGGGCGAAGAGAGCCTGTCTGCCGATTCCTTGTGCACATCCTGCCCGGCCAAACCGTT
>JAFQMB010000210.1 GCA_017421095.1 Oscillospiraceae bacterium | reverse complement strand
CTTCCGGTTGTTGACAGCGAAAAACGGCTTGTGGGCATCATCACTGTGGACGACGTGGTGGACATTATGCGCCAGGAAACCACCGAAGACATGGAAAAGATGGCCGCTATTTTGCCCACCGATAAAAGTTATTTCCGAACCGGTATTTTTGAAACCTTCAAAAACCGGATTCCCTGGCTGCTTCTTTTGATGATTTCTGCCACCTTTACCGGTATGATCATCAGCGGCTTTGAAAATGCACTGGCCGCCCAGGCCGCCTTGACCGCCTTTATCCCGATGCTGATGGATACTGCCGGCAACTCCGGCAGCCAATCCTCGGTAACCGTCATCCGTTCCCTTTCCCTGGGCGATATCACCTTTTCCGACTGGTATCGGGTCATTTGGAAGGAACTGCGGGTTTCGCTCCTTTGCGGCCTGGTGCTCTCGGTTGCCAATTTTGTCAAAATCCTTTTGGTGGACAATCTGCTGATGCAAAGCGGTCTTTCCATGGCTGTAATCCTTGTGATCTGCCTCACCCTCTTTTTCACCATTTTGATGGCAAAGGTCCTGGGCTGTTCTTTGCCCATTTTGGCAAAGAAACTGGGCTTTGACCCGGCGGTGATGGCATCGCCTTTTATCACCACCATTGTGGATGCCCTTTCCCTTCTTGCCTATTTCGGCTTTGCCACCTGGATTTTGCAAATTTGATGCCTTTTCGACCAAAATAAAAGAGGTGACATTTTATGCCCCTTTTCAAACCGAACTATTATCTTTCCGGTATTTCCGATCTCACCCCCCGGCGCCTTTCTTTTTGGGGAATCAAAGGATTGATTTTGGATGTGGATAACACCCTTGCCGCCCAGGACGACCCCCATCTGCCAAAGGAGATTGACACTTGGCTGAAAGCGGCAAAAGAAATGCATCTTCCCATGATCATTCTTTCCAACAACAAACCGGAACGGGTCGCTCCCTTTGCGAAGAAGGTGGGCTTACCCTTTGTTGCAAGGGCTGCCAAGCCCCTTCCCTTTGGGTTTGCCAAAGGGGTGAAACTTTTGGGACTGAAAAAAGAGTCGGTGGCCGCGGTGGGGGATCAGATTCTTACCGACATCATCGGCAGCAATCTTTGCGGTGTCAAAAGCATTTTAACCGATCCGTTGAAGGAAGAAACCGAAGGATTTTTGGCTGCAAAACGCCGTTGGCAAAAAAACTATCTGAACCGAAAAAAATTAACGCCTCTGGAAAAAGAACAGGAGGGACTTCTTTGACCGATCGCAACATTCCCCGTTTCGGCCCTGCCGGCAACGATGAAACTTTTCACGCGCAAAAGCGCAAATCCCCCAAAGACATTGTTCCTTATTTGATTGAAAACGGGCTCAATGCCTATGAATATCAATGCGGCAGAGGGGTTCAGGTGAAAGAGGATAATGCCGCAATTTTGAAAGAAGAAGCAACAAAAGCCGATATCGCCCTTTCCCTTCATGCCCCTTATTACATCTCTCTTTCAGGCAAAGAAGAGGAAACAAGGCTGAAAAGCTTGGACTATATTCTGCAAAGCGCCAGAGCTGCGGATTGGATGGGTGCCGATCGGGTGATTGTCCATACCGGAAGCGCCGCCAAAATTTCAAGAGAAGAGGCATTGGAACTGGCTTCCGACACCCTTTCCCGTGCCATCCGGATGTTGGAGGAGAAACATCTTTCCCACATTCGTCTTTGCCCCGAAACCATGGGAAAGGTGAACCAGCTGGGGACACTGGAAGAGGTCATCACCCTTTGCAGACGCCATGAGGCATTGATCCCCTGTGTGGATTTCGGTCATCTTTATGCCAGAAGTTTGGGACAGGATCAGGGGTTTGAATTCTTCCAAAAAGCGCAGGAAGAGATGGAAAACCTGTTGGGCTTTGAACGCGGCCGCAGTTTCCATGTTCATTTTTCTCGCATTCAGTTCACCGATCCGGGTGGAGAAAAATGTCATCTCACCTTTGAAGATCAAACCTTCGGCCCCGATTTTTCGCCCCTTGGACTTTTGATTGCCCAAAAAAATCTCTCCTGCCGCGTGATCTGTGAATCGGCAGGTACCCAAGCAAAAGATGCCGCAGAAATGATGGCAATTACCAAGCGCTTTCAGGAAGGAGAAACCATAAAATGAGCAAAAAAATTTTGGTTCTCAACGGGCCAAACATCAATATGACCGGTTTGCGGGACAAACAGTTTTACGGTTCTGTCACTCTGCCGGAAATTGAAGCAGAGCTCAAAAAGGAAGCCGCCCGTTTGGGATACGAATTGGATTGTTTTCAATCCAACCATGAAGGGGCGCTGATCGACCGCATTCACGAGGCGGTTGGAAAATTTGATGGGATTATCCTCAATGCCGGTGCCCTGACCCATTATTCCTACGCCCTGGCTGACGCACTGGAAATCCCGAAAATCCCGGTGATCGAGGTGCATTTTTCCAACATTGCCGCAAGAGAGGAATTCCGGGCCAAAAGTGTCATCGCTCCCTCCTGTGTAGGGCAGATTTCCGGCTTCGGCGCCGACAGTTATTTCCTTGCCCTTTCTGCTTTGGATCATATTCTGAGCAAATAATCAAAAATCCCCCGGAAAGAAGGAATAAACATCATGCGTCATCCGCTGCAACAACTGGCTGACTCTTTGGCAGAAGGCCAGGCCTATCTGATCACCTCGCCGGAAAACAGACTTTATGTCACCGGGCAGAAAACCAGCGCCGGGACGGTGTTGATCACCCAAAAGGAAGCCTATTTCATCATCGATTTCCGTTATTTTGAAAAGGTGCGCCATCGGGTGAGTGATCTGCAGATGATTTTGCAGGCCAACCTTTATGAACAGCTCAATGAACTGCTCTCTTCCCACGGCAACAAAGAGGTGTTTGCCGAGCTTTCCAGAATGCCCTATACCGAACTTTTGTCTTGGAAAAAAGCCCTCGCCGCCCCCATTTCGGATGAAACCCGTTTGGATGAGGTGATCGGCGATCTGCGCAACCACAAGACCGAAGCAGAAATGAAGAAGATCATCGCCGCCCAGGAAATGACCGATCAGGCCTTTGCCTGGATTTTGGATCACATCCACGCCGGCAGAACCGAGGCAGAAGTGGCCTTGGATTTGGAATTTTTCTGCCGCAAACTGGGCAGCGACGGGGTTGCCTTTGATTTCATCGTGGTCAGCGGTCAAAAGAGCGCTCTTCCCCACGGCAGCCCGGATCAAAAGATCATCGAAAAGGGCGATTTTGTCACCATGGACTTTGGCTGTGTGGTGGATGGATACCGCAGCGATATGACCCGGACGGTTGCTGTGGAATATGCAACCGACGAAATGCAAAAGGTTTATCAGACGGTGTTGGATGCCCAGCTTGCCGCGTTGCAGGTCTATCGCCCCGGGATCACCGGAAAAGAGGCCGATGCCGCTGCAAGAGATCTGATCACCAAAGCAGGCTACGGCGATGCCTTCGGCCACGGTTTGGGCCACGGTGTCGGTATCGAGATTCACGAAGCACCCACTGCAAACTGGAAAAGCGAACAGGTGATGGAAAAGGGGATGACCTTAACCTGTGAGCCCGGAATTTATCTGGCCGGCAAATTCGGTGTTCGGATCGAAGATATGGGTGTTTTCACCGAAACGGGCTTTGAAAACATCACCCGTTCACCGAAAAATCTGATTTTGGTAAAATAACGGTCTTTTTGGCATTTCTTTGCCGCTATTTTCAATAAAATGCTTGAAAAACAGCCGCGGATGCGGTATGATTAGGTGGAATACGGCACATTTTATTTTTGTGCCGAAAAATGCAGGGCCGACACTCTTTGGTGCGGCATAATTTGGGAGGATTCATTTTATGATTACTGCAGGCGATTTTCGCAACGGCGTCACCTTTGACGTGGACGGAACGGTTTTTCAGATCATTGAATTTCAGCATGTGAAACCCGGTAAGGGCGCTGCTTTCGTTCGCACCAAGTTGCGCAACGTGATCACCGGCGCCGTGACCGAGCGCACCTTCAACCCCAGCGATAAGTTCCCCACTGCTTTCATCGAAAGAAGAGAAATGCAGTATTCTTATGAAGACGGCGGCCTTTATTATTTCATGGACACCGAAACCTATGAGCTGCTGCCTTTGGGCGAAGATGCTCTTTCCGATTCCTTCAAGTTTGTGAAGGAAAACATGACTGTCAAGGTGCTCTCTTACAAGGGCAACGTGTTTGGTCTGGAAGCCCCCAACTTTGTGGTGCTGAAGGTTACCGAAACCGAACCCGGTGTGAAGGGCAACACCGCCACCAACGTTACCAAGAACGCTGTGGTGGAAACCGGCGCTACCGTGCGTGTGCCCATCTTCATCAACGAGGATGAATATATCCGTATTGACACCAGAACCGGTGAATATATGGAACGTGCTGACGCTGCAGACGCCGACTAATTGATAAATTTCCCTATTTTTCATTTTGAAAGGAGTTATGTAAGATGGATGCAATGGAAAAGGTTGCCTATTTGAAGGGCCTGATGGACGGTATGAATCTGGACAAGGATTCCAACGAATACAAACTGTTTGCCGCTGTGGCTGACGTTTTGGCCGAATTGGCTGAAAATGCCGCCGATCTGGAAACCGGTCTTTGCGAGCTGAACGATCAGGTGGACGAGATTGACGACGATCTGGGCTGTGTGGAAGAGATCATCTATGGCGATGAGGAAGATGACTGCGACTGCGACTGCGATTGCGACTGCTGCGACGATGACGACTGCGATTGCTGCTGCTATTCTGTCAAATGCCCCAGCTGTGATGAAGTGATCGAACTGGATGATTGCGACCTGGAAGATGGCGTGATCTTCTGCCCCAGCTGCAACGAAAAGTTGGAGTTCGATTTTGATGATGTGGAAGAGGATTGCGACTGCGGTTGCTGCTGCGATCACGAATAATTCTTTTCGTTTCAAAAGAAAAACAGTCCCGTCTGCCAACGCGGATGGGACTGTTTCTTTTTTTGCTCCTGTTACACCTTTTGCTCTATTTGGCGTTATTGAGATAAAACCCGCCGGCAAGCCGACGGGTTCTTTGTTATTTTCTTCTTTTTGGACGGCAAACCAACGCAAAGAGGAAGGCAAAAAAGACAGCCGCCGTGATGCCGCCTGCGGCGGATTCCAAAGGGCCTGTCAAAATTCCAAGGGCGCCTTTTTCTTTGATGGCGATTTCTGCCCCTTTGGCGAGCAGCGCCCCAAATCCGGTCAAAGGCACCGACGCGCCGGCTCCGGCAAATTCCAGCAGCGGGCCATAAATCCCAACGGCATAAAGCACCACACCGGCAATCACATAAAAGGTCAGAATCCGGGCAG
>JAFQMB010000209.1 GCA_017421095.1 Oscillospiraceae bacterium | reverse complement strand
GGGGGTGCCATAATAATCCACAGAGATGCGGTCAAGCACTTTGGGATTGGCTCTGCCGGCTCTGATGCTGTCAAAATTCTTCTGCAAAGAAGAAATTGTTTTCTCCATACGGGCTTCCAAATTCTTATCCATGTTGTTAGTCCTCCTTCACAATCGTTCCGATGTTTTCTCCGGCAATGGCGCGGAAAATGTTTTCCGGTTCTTTGGAATTGAACACAAGAATGGGAATGTGTGTATCCTTACAGAGGGCAGCGGCTGTCGAATCCATCACCTGCAGATTCTTGGCCAGCACCTCAGAAAAGGTGATGGTATCATACCGAACGGCATCATCATATTTGTTGGGATCCTCATCATAAACGCCGTCGGTCATGGTTGCTTTCATAAAGATATCGGCCTCAATTTCGGCAGCACGAAGAGCAGAAGCGGTATCGGTGGAGAAGAAGGGGTTACCGGTTCCGCAGCCAAAGACAACAACTCTTCCCTTTTCCAAATGTCTGACCGCACGGTTTCGGATATAAGGCTCTGCGATCTGGCTCATTTGAATGGCTGTCTGAACCCGAACATCCAGCCCTTGCTGTTCCAAACCGTCCGCCACAGCCAGACAGTTAATCACAGTCGCCAACATCCCCATATGATCGGCTCTTGTGCGATCCATACTGCCGCTGGAACGGCCACGGAAGATATTTCCACCGCCGACTACGATTCCGATCTCAACGCCCAAATCCGCACATTTTTTGATGGCTTTACAAATATCCTGAACCACCTGATCGTCAATTCCGAAATGCTTATCGCCGGCCAGTGATTCGCCGCTCAGTTTCAAAAGCACCCGTTTATATTTCGGTTCCATCAAAACTCTCCCCTCGGTGTTAAAATTCTTCAAATATTTTACTCCATTTTCCCCATTCTGTAAAGTCATCAAACAGAATATTTCGGAATTCTTTTTTCTTTTTTCAGTTTGTTCATAAAAAATCGGCGCCCCAAAACCGGGACGCCGACAGATCCCCCCATCTATGCCTGCAGGGTTTCAAAAATTTCCAAAATGATTTCCCAGGTCATCGGATCGACAAACCCTGTGGATTCCAGTTCCAGAATCGTTTGCAGAATCATCACCGCATTTTCCGTTTCTTCATCATAATCGCCATTGACCTCCACATACGGAACGCCGCAATAATAGGCAGCGATCAAATCAATGATTCGCTGCAAATTGGCCACACGGGCTCCACTGCTGCCCGGATACAGCGAATAGGTGGGGATTTCTTCCACAATTCCGTCGCATTCCGGATATGCCACTCTGTAGTCCGCCGCATATTGCTCATAAATGTCCTTCCAGGTTTCTTCATCGATCACGCCTGTTTCTTCCAAATTATGTGTTTTTTGAAAACTTCGCACATTTTCTTCCATCTGTCTGTTAAACACATTCGTCACTCCATCGGGAGGATCCAGGGCCAAATTAAAACGGGAAACAAACCAAATATAGTAAGCAGCCACCCGAACATTTACACCGGTATCTCCTAAAGAAAGGGGGCTACCCGGGTAAGGCACATCCACAAATCTGCAATCATCGTCGCCGCTCATCTGTGCCATATTATAAATCTCATTGATCCGTTCCCAGGTTCTGCGGTCCACAAATCCGGTTTCATCCAAACCAAATTCCCGCTGGAACTGTCTCACAGAACGGGTGGTGTCTTCCCCAAACTCTCCGTCGGGGAACACCGGATAAATCCCCTGATATTGACGGGAGATTGCCCATAACCGCTGTTGCAGCTGCATCACATTCATACCGCTGCTGCCAAACGACAACACCCTTCCGCCATAGGTTCCGGGGGTTTCCTCTTGCTCTAACAGATTGCTTTCTGTTTCATTGAAAACGCTCACCATTTTGCTCCAGGTTTGCAACCCCACAACCCCGTCTGCAGTCAAGCCAAACCGGTTTTGGAATGCAATTACGGCATTTCTGGTGTCGTTTCCGAAAATGCCATCAGCCCGAATTCGCGGAATGGCAGAATAAACATAAGAAAGATAAAGGAGATAAAACTGCATCTGCTTCGTGCGCAGACCACGATCTCCCAGCCGCAGCACCAATCCGGGATAGGCCCCGAAAAAACTGCCGGGATTGTTGTCTTCATAGGCGGCTTCAAACCGACGATCCAACTCCGAAAGAGTTCTGGTTCCCGCAATCCCATCTGCAGTCAAACCAAAAAGATTCTGGAAGGCCACCACCGCAGCTCTGGTCTGTTCGCCGAACACACCGTCCGGAACCCAATCAGGAATGGAAGGATAATAGGTCGCCGCCAGATAAGAGAGCCGATACTGCAACCAGGCGACCTCTTTTCCGCTGCTTCCCACCCGAAGGCTGTTGCTGCTGCCGCCACCTCCGCCGCTGCCGCTACCGTAGTCAGGATAAGGCTCATTTTCACTTCCCAGTTCCGCCAAGCGTTTCACCGCCACATAAATATAGCTGATCTGATACCAGGTGCGTTTTCCCACAATCCCATCCTGAGTCAGATTAAACACCCTCTGGAAGGTTCGGACGGCGCTTTGGGTGGCAGCTCCGAACACACCGTCCACCGTCAGCGTCCCGATTGCCGGATAGTTTCTGCCGATTCTGGAAAGTTGCCTTTGAATGATCCGCACATTGTTTCCGGTGCTGCCCAAAGAAAGGGGCGATCCGGGATAAGAACTTTCGATGGCACGAATATCATTTGTGGTCACCAGTTCGAAATTGCTGCCGTAATAATAACGCAAAATCCGAATCGGCGTGTATCCGCTGTTGGCCAGCGTCACCGTTCCCCATTGGCTCATTCCCGGACAGGTGGCGGTGGTTCCGTTGCAATATTCGGCGTAATAGGGAGCAAAATCCCCCACCCGGCGCAGATACACATTGAAAATATCGTCAACGATGTTGGAAATATTGCTGTAAATGGTTCTGTTTGACACATAATACTGATCATACTGGGTGGAATTTGTGATTTGGAACGAATACCCCTTGCTCAGATACCATTCGGTAAATACTCGGTTGAGCGCCAAAGAAATCTGGGCATACACATTGGCGCGGATGGCGTTTTCCGGCCAGGTGGGATAAATTTCGCTGGAACAAACGTTTTTAATGTAATAGGCAAAATTGACCGTTTCGTTTCTTGCATTGGAAGCCGGTGTTCCCAAATGCACTGTGATTTTTTCCGGAATATAAACCGAACTTAAAACCGCCGGATCCGGTTCCTCCTCGTCGTTACACTCGTCAATCGGTCCGTTTCCCGACTGCCTTTGGGTGCGGATGGCGGGTTCCGGGATTGTGTAATAATCCGTTGGGATCTCCTCTCCCGTTCTCACCCCATCGGAATAATAGGGCAACATTTCAATATCCTGATCCGCCTCAATGCCGGAATAGATCTGAACTCCTTGAATCACAACTGTCCGATATCCGTCAGCGGTTGCAATCAGCGTGTAAACGCCATACGGCAATTCCGTTGCATCGGGATCCAGCGAGACGGAAGCTTCCGGAGCCGGAAGCGTGATACGCGCTGTCACACCGCTTTCATCGGTCAAAAATGTGTTTGCTATCCCTTCCCCACCGCCGGCAGTTCCGACGATCTCGATCTCTCCCGTTACAGGAAGCGCCTCTCGCGCCGTTTTCAGCCGGACAACCAAATAACCTTCTGCCACGATATATCCCCTCCCTTAGCATCACCTGGCGGATTAGTCTATGACATCGGTCTGTCTTCTGTTCCCACACATATTTCTCTTTCTTTTGGAAATAACTAATCACAAAATTCCAAGAGGTGATTCAAACGATGGCCATTATTTTGCTTCGTACCCTTCTTTTATATTTGGTGATCATCGTTTCTCTGCGCCTGATGGGAAAGCGGCAGTTAGCGCAGTTGCAGCCGGGCGAATTGGTAGTCACCATTTTGATCTCGGATATTGCCACACTCCCTTTGCAGGATACGGATATTCCGCTGATCGGCGGTATTTTGCCGATTCTTTGTCTGGTTGCCCTGGAGGTTTTGATTTCCGATCTCACCGCGAAAAGTCATCGGGTGCGCCGACTTTTATACGGCAGAGAGGTGGTTTTGATTGAACGGGGAATTTTGAATCAAAAGAATATGAAAGATCTGCGATATACGGCCGACGATCTGTTGTGTATGCTTCGGACACAGGGAATTTTCGACCTCAAGGATGTGGATTTTGCCATTGTTCATCCCGACGGCAGTTTCGGCGTTTATCCTGTTTATTCCGAAAGAGAGGCCACCAAAGGAGATCTGGATAAGAAGCCTGGCCACAAAACAGAAGCAGAGGAAAACATCTCTTTTGTGGTTGCAAGCGAGGGTGAGATTAATCTGACCGGGCTGAATGCGCTGGGACTTGAAAAAACCTGGCCGGAGGGAATTGCAAGGGCGAACGGAAAAAGAGTTCGGGATATTTTTCTGATGACCGCAAAAAGCCGCAACGATTACACACTGATTTGGAAAGAGAGGAAAAATCGGTCATGAGAATGCGAACGCTCATCGCCGGACTTTTGCTGTTGTTTATGGGAATTGCCGCAACCGTCAGTTTGATTTTTTTGGAAAAATCCACCGAATCATTGACCAACGGGTTGGAAGAATTGGCCGCCCTTTCGGAAAAAGGGGCATTTCAAAAAGCAAAAGCGAAGGCAAAGGATTTAACGGACGAGTTTGAAAAATATGAATCCATTTATCTGTTGACCATCAAATCCACCTTTTTGGAAGATATTGAAGAGCAACTGACCGCCCTGGAAAGCTATGCAGATCACGAAGACGCCGTTCATCTTACCGCAGAAGCAAAAGAGGTTGCTTCAAAAATTCAACACATTTGGAAAACCGAACGTCCCAATTTGATCAATATCTTTTAAAATATAAAAGTCTTGACAGTGCAAACAGAATGTGCTATATTTCCTTCAAATGGCGATGACAAAGAAAAGTAGCGTTTGCAAAGCATCCACAGTGAGTCGGAGAGAGTGAAAACCCGACGATTGCGGCAGATGTGAAGAACACTTTCGAGCTGCAATCCGAACCCGGTTTCCGGCAGTAGGTGCGCCGTTTCCGATGCGTTAAATCGGCAGGAGCGGTCAGAGCTTTTCTGGCAATTTAGGTGGCACCACGGATGCGCGTCCCATTCGTCCTAAGTTTTTTTAGGAGAATGTGGCGCGATTTTTATTTGAAGGAAGTGTCTGAAAATGAAACACACCGATATCATCGATCTTTTGACCGACGAAAGCCTGATCGGCCAAGAGGTCACCCTTTGCGGTTGGATCCGCACCGAACGGGATTCCAAAACCATGGCCTTTGCCGAGGTCAACGACGGCACCAGTCTGAAACACATTCAAATCGTGATCGATAAGGCAAAACTGCCCGATTGCGGTGAGGCCCTGCATCTTGGTGCCTCCATCTGCGTCAAGGGAACTTTGGTTCCCTCTGCCGTCCGTCAAGGAGGCGTGGAAGTCAACGCCGAAAGCATTCAGTTGCTTGGCTCCTGCCCGCCTGAATATCCCCTCCAGAAAAAGCGCCACACTCTGGAATTTTTGCGCACCATCCCCCATCTTCGGGTCCGCACCAACACCTTCAATGCCGTTTTCCGCATCAGAAGTGTAGTTTCCGCCGCTGTGCACGAATTTTTCCAGAATCGACATTTCACCTATATCCACACCCCTTTGATCACTGCAAGTGACTGCGAAGGTGCCGGCGAAATGTTCCGGGTGACCACTATGGGCTTCCGCCCCGACATCACCGACGAAGCGGAATATGACGCTTTGGATTTCTTCGGTCAGCGGGCCGCCTTGAGCGTTTCCGGCCAGTTGGAAGGCGAAGTGGCCGCCATGGCTATGGGGAAAATTTATACCTTTGGTCCCTCTTTCCGTGCCGAAAAGAGCAACACCCCCCGTCACGTTGCAGAATTTTGGCATGTGGAGCCCGAGGTTGCCTTTGCCGAACTGCCCGACATTATGGAAATCGCTGAGGACATGATCAAATATATCATCAATGCGGTGCTGACCAGATGTCCGGAAGAGATGAAATTCTTTGATGCCCACTTTGAAAAGGGGCTCATTGAAAAACTGACCACCGTTGTCAGCCATAAATTTGGGGTTATGACCTATACTGAGGCCATCGAGGTTTTGAAAAAAGCTCCCGTAAACTTCCAGTATCCGGTGGAATGGGGCTGCGATCTGCAAACCGAGCATGAGCGCTATCTCACTGAAGAGGTGGCCAAAAAACCTTTGTTCCTGACCCATTATCCCAAAGAGATCAAGTCCTTCTATATGAAGCAAAACGATGACGGAAAAACCGTTGCCGCCACCGACCTTTTGGTGCCCGGCGTGGGTGAGATCATCGGCTGTAGCGAAAGAGAAGCCGATTTGGACAAACTTTTGGATGCCATGACCATCCGCAATATGAGTTTGGAAGATTATGAACATTATATTGCCCTGCGCCGTTTCGGTTCTGTTCCCCACTCCGGTTTTGGTCTTGGTCTGGAGAGAATCATTATGTATATCACCGGTGTTTCCAACATTCGGGATGTTATTCTCTATCCCCGCACCGTGGATT
>JAFQMB010000208.1 GCA_017421095.1 Oscillospiraceae bacterium | reverse complement strand
GGTGCAAAAATGCCGCCAAGCAGGGAAAGTGCCGCCAAAATCAGGATCGGCAGAGCCATGGCAAGAGGTTCTTTGATCGCCGAAACCGACTCTTTTTTGACAAAAAAGGCTTTGATGGTGATGCTGAGCAGATAGCCGGCGGTGAGCAGAGCAGACAAAAGAAGCACCACAGGAATCAGCCAGGAAAATGCCCCCAGCGTTTCAGCCTCCAGGGAGGCGGTGGCCAGATACCATTTGGAAAAGAAGCCGCCTGTGGGCGGAATCCCGATCAAAGAAAGGGCAAGGATGGTGAAGGAAACAAAGGTGATGGGCATCTCTCTGCCCAGACCGTCCAATTCTTCCACACGGGTTTTGCCGGTCAGATAAATCACCGCGCCGGCAAACAGGAAGAGACCGATCTTCACCAGGGCGTGGAACAGAATCTGCCAGGCGGCACCGTAAAGGCCGTCGGGAGTGAACAAAAAGATTCCCACCAGTACATAAGATATTTGGCTGACGGTGGAATAAGCCAGCCGCTTTTTCAAAACCTTTTCTCCATAGGCCATCATAGAGCCCATCAAAACGGTCAAAAGCGCCAGAATCAAAAGAACCGTCTGCACCCAGCTGCCAAACAGTTTTTCTGCGCCGATCACATAATAAACGCTGTGCAAAATGGCCAAAACACCCGCCTTGGCAATCAGCCCCGAAAGCAGCGCGCTGGCCGGCGCGGGAGCAACCGGGTGGGCGGTAGGCAGCCAACCGTGCAGCGGGAAAAGACCTGCCTTGGCCCCAAAGCCCAAACAGATCAAAAGGGCACCGGTCAAAACCAAGGGAGAAGCAGAATCCAAACTGCCGCCTAAAACGAAGTTCAAACTTTCGGCATTTGTTGCCAAAACAAAGATGCCAAAAAGTGCGAAAAATGCCCCGGCCACCGAATAATAAAGATATTTCTTCGCGGCGGCCACACTTTCTTTGGAAAGAGAATGCAACACCAGCGGCATGGAAAACAGGGTGATCATCTCATAAAAAAGATACATGGAAACCAAATTGGAAGAGAGGGCCGCCCCCATCATCGCCGCCTCGCTGAGCAGCATAAACAGGAAGAACCGATTTTCCTCTTCTTCGTGTTTCATATAAACGGTGGCATAAATGCTCACCAAAAGCCAACCCAAGGCAATCAAAAACACAAAGAATTTTGCAAGAGGATCCGAAGAAAACCCAATTTGAATCTGATCGGTCAAAACAAGATTGCCGGTCGCCTTTTCATCCGAGAAAACCAGCCAAAAAGCCGCCAGCGTTTCGATTCCCTGCAACGAAAGAAGAACCGCCATCCTTCCCCGACGATCCGAAATCCGATTCAAAAACAAAAAAGACAAACAACAAACTGCCGGAAACAGAACACAAAAAAGCAAAAGAGCCATGATGATTGAACCTCCTTTCGTCAACGGACAAACAAGAACAGATCGAATCCTGCATCAAACAGATTGACCACCGGCTGAGAACAAAGCCCCAAGGCCACATTGACCACCAGCATCAAAACCATCATCACGCAAAACAGCCGATCGGTTTGAAAAACAAAATGTCTGCGCGTTACCTTCCGCGTGGGCGGGCTGTAAATATTGATCAAAGTTCGAAGGAAATAAACCACATTGAGGATGGTGCTGATCGCCAAAGCAATCAGAACGCAATAGGTTTGAAGTCCATGACCAAAGGCAGCCATGGCGAAAAAGAGTTTTGGAACAAAGCCCACAAAGATGGGAATCCCCACCATGGAAAGTGCCCCGACAGAATATCCCAAGCCCGCAAAGAGATGGTCATGGGCCGAGGAATGCAAGCTGGCAAAATCCTGGGCACCGCTTGCAGTATCCGAAAGTTTGGAAGCTGCCAAAAAGAGCATCGGCTTGGTAAGTGCGTGAGCCAGAATTTGGAAAAGCAGGCTGATCACCGCCTCTTTGGTGCCAAGCCCCAGTCCCATATAAATATATCCGATCTGGGCGGCGGAAGAAAAGGCGATCATAAAGTTGATGTTGTTTGTCCGGATGGCCGAAACCGACCCAAAGATCATCCCCAGAATTCCCAAAGCAAAGAGCACCGATTGAATCCCGGAGGAAACAAACACCTCAAAACCAATCACCCGGAAGACCAATTTCAGCAAAAAGAAGATATAGCCCTTGGAAACCACCCCGGAAAGAATGGCCGAAGCGGCAGGTGTTGCGGTGCCATAGGTATCCGGCATCCAAAAATGGAAGGGGAAAAGACCGCTTTTGATGGCCAGTCCCGAAACCAACAGCCCGATGGCAACCGTCAGAGGAATGCGATATTCCCCGGAAGTCCAAAGGCTCTGAACCGATTCATACATTTGAGGAAAAAGAAGATGGCCGGTGATGGAATAGAGCAAAATGATGCCGATAAGCACCAACCCGGAACCCATCAAGCTGAAAATCATATATCTTGTGGCGGCCACAAGAGACTTGCCGTGGCTTCTTGCCATCAAAAGGGCGCAGGAGGCGATGGTGCAGATCTCGATAAAGACATAGCCGGTGAAGATATCGTTGGTATAGGCCAGCGCCGCCAATGCCGCGTGCACCAGATTGACCATCACATAAAACAGTTTATATTTTCCTTCCTCCAGATCGGAAAAAATCCGTTTGGCGCCGCCCAAAAGAGAAAAAAGCATCACCAAAGAAAAAAGGAGAGCAAAAAAAGGCTCCAACAAACCGGCAGAAATTTCATTTCCGATGGGAGCATCATAATGGCCCATTCGATAAACGAAATATCCGTCGCCGGTCAGATTATAAAACAAAACACCAAGATGCAACAGTGAGCAGATACCGAGCAATGAATAACTGACAAAACGAGCCTGTTTTCCTTTCAGCGCATAGGCGATCACAGAAGAAAAGAGCGAAAGCACAATGGTGATAAAAGGGAAGTTCATCATAAAATCCATTATTTTTCCCCTCCGTATGCCTTCAAATAAATCTCATCCAGATTCAGAGTGTGATATCTCTTATAAAGCTGCACCGTCAAGGCCAGCATCAAAGCCGAAACGCTCACACTCACCACAATACCGGTCAAAACCAGACCCGAGGGGATGAGGTTGATGTAATCTCCTGCCTCCACCTGGCCGGTGGGAGGCACGATGGGAGTTTCTTTTCCGGCCACATAGCCCATGGATGCCAAAAACAGAAAAACCCCGGTATCCATAATGTTCAATCCCATGATTTTTTTGATGAGGTTTCTGGAAAAAACCAGCATGGTGAAGCCGATGGCAAACAGGATCATGGCCACCAATTCCTCGTAATTATGAAGCAGGTTCAATCCAGTCGCCCCCTTTTGAACAGCATATAAAAACTATACATGGTGCAGCAGACCACAAATCCTACCGCCAGATTCAGAGGAAGAATCAATCCACCGGACAACAGATCTCCGGGATTGCCGGGCCCGATCACCGAATGGACCCCATTGAATTCATTACCGGTAAAGAAAGAATAACTCTTGGCCAGACAGTAAAAAGAAAGGGATGCAATGCTCACAATCTTTACCGTCTTTTCGCTCAAAACCCGAACCGCCTTTTCCTCACCGAAAACCATAGCATACAGAATAAAACCGCCGCCCAAAACAGCGCCGCCGGAAAAGCCGCCGCCCGGAGAAAGATGACCGTTAAACAAAATATAAATTCCAACCACAAGAATAATGGGAATTAAAAACTTGGCAAGAGCGTAAACAATGGGATCCAATCGATAATCCAACCCATCTTCCCGCTTCTTTTTCCCCTCTTTTTTATATTCCAACAGCAAAAGCACCGCAACAGTAGCAGTAAAAAGCACAAAAGATTCACCCAAAGTGTCAAATGCACGGTAGTCCAAAATCATTCCGGCCACCGTGTTAACGGCGCCTGTCTGATCTCTGCCTTCTTCGATGTAATGCTCATAAACTTCGTTTGTGGTGGGGGTGTCTTCATCGGCGAAGCCGGGCAAAAAATTCACCGTTCCGATCAACACCAACGAAAGAATCAGACAAACAATCACCGAAATGACCCGATACTGCACCGCAGAGATGTGCAGTTCCTTTTTTTCCAAGGAACGGATGATCTTTTTCTTCGGCTCTTTGATTTCTTTTTCTTCCCGTGGGCCAAGGGATGAGGCTTCCGCCTGCCCCTGATCCGGGGTCCAGTTTCCCTCTTCCCATTCTTTGAGATGGGCAAAAAGATCAGTTTTCATCCTTCACACCCTCCTCTTCCTCGGGAATTGCTTCCTCTTCATCCTTATCAATCAGATGCAGTTTGCGCAGAGTGAGGAAAAACAAAACCCCATCCACCCCAGCCCCCACCGCTGCTTCCGTGATCGCCAGATCGGGGGAACGAAGCAAAAGCCACAAAACAGACATAATCAAACTATAACAGGTGAAAATGATGAGCGCCTGCATCACCCGCTTGGAAAGGGCGGTGGCAACGGCACAGATGATAAGAGAAAGCAAAAGCAGAATTCGCACCACAGCAATAAACTGTTCCATTTATGCCTCCTCCTTTTTACAAGCGTCATCTTCCGGCAGGGCGCAATGTTCGGGAAGATGGACATCGGTCATATATTCCATCTTTACCAGCATATGAGAAACAAGAGGGCTGGTACACCACTGGATTGCCGCCAAAAGCAAAAATTTCAAGGTCATAAGGTCAAAGCCGGCCACAATCGCACAGGCGGCAAGAAACAAAAGCAGCACCAGCGTGTCACACATGGCGGAAGCGTGAATCCGATTGAGGGTGAAATCGAAACGGAAGGTGCCGAAAAGAGAAACAAACAGACAAAAAAGCCCGCCGCCAAACAAGAGCGCAACCAAAACAAATTTCAGCCATTCCAGCATTATTCTCTGCCCCCTTTATGATAAAACAGATTGATATAGATCTTACAGAGCAGCATCACCACAAGGAAACTGAGCAGCACATAAATCAACGCCACATCGGCCAAGTAAGCTTCGTCAAACAACAAGCCCAAAACACAGATGGCCATCACCACAATGGTGGTCAGCATATTGATGCCGATGAAACGGTCGGCAATCAGTTTGCCTGTAATGGTGCGGATCAAAGAGATCAGCGCCGCCAGCGCCAGGGCAACCAAAACCGAAAGAAAAAGAATCTGATAGGCCTGTTCCAGCATCTTATCTCTCCATCCTTTCCAACAATTTCACAAACACGCTTTCTTCCAATCCCTCTGCAAAAGCACGGTCAATGCAGTGAACCGTAAACCAATCCCCTTCCAACTCGGCGGTGATGGTGCCGGGGGTCAGGGTAATGGAATTTGCCAAAATCACCCGACAGAAATTGGTCTTCAGCGGAATCTTCACACGGACAATCACCGGCGAAATCCGTTTTTTGCCGGTCAAGATCACCCGAATCATCGCAAAATTGGCCTTCAGAATTTCCCAAATCAAAACCAAAACATAGCCGATCAGGGCAAAAATCCGACCAAAGAGCCGTTTTTCTGCCGTTTTCGTGAATCCCAATGCCTTTCGCGCAAATAGTGTGACTGAAAACGAGACCACCAATCCGGTTACCACAATCTGTAACATACCGGCATCCAGAGTCAGCCTGCCGTTCAACAGGATCCAAAACAAAAAAAGAAAAACTGCCATACAAAATTCCTCCAATGAAAAAGACCGCCCCGGAAATGCCGGTCGATCTGTTCAAAATCGCAAATTTTCCTATTAAAATACAAACTTCTTCAAACCGCTTGCTATTCTACTCCTCTTGCCCTCCTTTGTCAAGGTCACTTTCCACAGAGAAAACTTTTCTTTTTCTTCTTTTTTTTGTGGATGTTTCTCGCTCAAAAGAGCAGGAAAAACCAAAAACAGAGGCCGGATGCTTTTTCCTCCGGTCTGCCTTTGTTTTGCCAAACAAAAGCACCCCCGGAAAATCCGAGAGTGCCATTTCAAAACAAAAGAGCAAGCAAAAAAGATTACGCCCAAAAATGCTCGGTGAAATAAGAAAACCATTTGGTGCCCAAAAGCCGTAAAACCAGCCCATAACAAAGGAAAAAGAGGACACCGGCAAACAAAACAGCCGGTAAAAGAGATTGACGAAGGAGATAAAAAATTCCTGCGGACGGCAGAACTGCTGCTGCTGAGGCAATCAACGGCCGCCCCATCCAATTGAAAATCCGCAATTTCAGCGGAATGGTCTTTCGCAGGACCAAAATATTGATCCCCGCGGCAAGAAAGGTGGACAGAAGTTTTGCCAAACAAAATCCGGTCAGGCCCAAAGACGGAATGAGCAAAACCGTTCCTGTGAGCAGGATCAATCCCTCTGCCACAATGGATAAGGAGGCCGACATAGTACGCCCCAGACCGTTGAGCAGATTGGCCGAAGCAATCTCATAATATTCAAACAAGGTGGCCAGCGCCAAAAGGGGCAGATAGGGCCCGGGAGAAGCATCCTGATAGATCAAAAGGCTTACCGGCGAAGCAAAAAGGCTGATCCAAAGAAGATATGGGATGGCTGCCAAACCCACCAGTTGCAGCAGTTTTGCTCCCTTTCGCAGACAGTCTGCCCTGTTTCCGGCAGCATAACTTCCTGCCATCCGCGGCAACACCAATCCCCCAACCGGAATAATCAAACAGGAAGGCAGAGTGACCAGAGGCACGGCCATAGAAAAAAGCATGGCAAATCCCGAAAGAGCTTTCGTTCGGTCGCACCCCCCCAGCATCAGCATGGAAGGGATCAAAAGATTATCCAGGGAAAAGAGCAATTTGTTCAAAACAGAGGAAAAGGAGATGGGAATCGCGGTTTTTCTCAATTCTTTTTGCAGCCAATGTTGCTCTTTATCCGTTGGCTTGGGGCCCTTTTGAAAGCGTTTACGGAAGCAAAAATTCAAAAAAACCACACTGAAACATTCGCTGATGATCATAGCACAAACGATCAGCGCCGCTGCAAGGCCGGGGTCCTGATCTTTGACCAACGGCAAAAGGCAAAGACAGGAGAGAATGCGGATCCCCAGTTCACTCACCTCGCTGATGTTTGCCGGGGCCACCGACTGGGTGCCCAAAAAGACAGCCTTTCCGGTATTTTCAAAGCCGGTGAGCAGGATGCAAAGCAGCAACAACAAAAGGCCGTATCTTGTTCTCTCATCCCCTAAAAGATGGGTCGCAACGAAATTCGGGAACAAGAGCACAAAGGAAGAGGCAAGCGCAAAAAGTATCAAAAACAGTTTCCTTGCCTCTCTTCGCAGATAAAAAATTTGATCTTCCCGCCCGGAAGAGGAAAAGGCTGCCGCCTGTCTGGAAGAGGCCAGGACCACCCCTTGCAACGAAATGGCCATCAAAACCGAATAGGCATTCATCACCAGTTGATAAATGGCCATACTCTGGCTTCCGGCAAGATTCAAAATGGTGATGCGAAAGGCAAACCCAAGAAGTTGCAAAAGAGCGGCAGCGCTGATCAGTGCCACACACTTGGGCAGCAAAACCCCATCTTTTCTGATCGATCCCAACGCCATTTTCCGCCGCTCCTTTCCTTTTTTGTTTGCTGCAACCGGTTGCCAACCCCAACTTTCTTTGGTATAATGGTAATATTATGGGGTGAAAGGCGCATAAAACCAAACCGCGGTCCATCCGATCGGCATCTGTTTTGTCTATATGCGCGCTTTTCCAAAAAAATGATCAAAGGAGGGATCCCCTTGGCGGGCAAAAGACAATGGCTTTGTTTTCTTTTGGTTTTTTCGGTCTTTTTCACCTGTTTTCTCACCGGCTGTGACAAAAAAGAGGTGGAAGCGGTTTTGGATGTTTCCCGTCTGCCTGAAGATCTGGATCCCCAAACCACAGAAGATGAAAACGCCCGGCTGATTTTGATCAATGTGATGGAAGGCCTCACCCGCAAAACCGCCGATGGCGAGATCTGTCTTGCGGCGGCAAAGGATTATTCGGTCAGCGAAGACGGTCTTCGCTGGACCTTTCATCTGCGCCCTTCTGCCTGGTCAGACGGCGTGGATGTGACGGCGGATGATTTTGTTTTCGCCTTTCAACGGCTCTTTGCCTCTGAAACCGGTGCGGTGGAAAAGGCAAAGGAATTTTCCTTTTTGACCCATGCAAAAGAGGTGCTTTCGGGCAAACTCCCGGTGGGAAATATCGGTGTTTATGCCGAAAATGACACAACGCTGGTCTTTTCATTGGAAACCCCGCAACCGGATCTCCTTGTGCTTCTTTCCCAGCTGCACACCTTCCCCTGCCGGCGGGACTTTTTTAAAGAAACCGGCGGATCATACGGCCTTTCCCGCACCGATCTTTTATATAACGGACCCTATGCCATTCAATACTGGCTGGATGGAGAATATATCATTATGCGGGCCAACAGCCGATATAGCGGCAATCGGGGAAACTGTGTCCGGGTGGCCTTTTATGAAACCGAAGAAGAGGAAATCACTCCCCGTTTTTTGGAAGGAGAAACCAATCTTTATGCCGGCAGTCTGCCGTCTTCTTCCATCTCGGGAAAAGGCCTTTTGAAAAAAGAGATTACAGACACCGTTTATACCTTACTTCTCAACCAAAAATCTCCCCGCTTGAAGGATGCTCTTTTGCGCAGCGCCCTTTTGCAGACGGTGGATCAAGGGTTTGTCCCCCAAGAAAACACCGGCGGTTATATGGTGCAAAAAGATCTTTTGCCGCCGGCTATCCGCCTTGCCCCCAAAACAAATGCCGCCAAAGCCGATCCGGATGGCGGCCGGGAAGCCCTTCGCCTTTATTTGGCAAAAGAAGAACTGGAAAAAACCGGCGCCTTCACCATTTTGCTCCCCAAAGCCGGATTTCATCGGGAAATGCTCACGCTGCTGCAACAGGCCTGGCAAAAGGAACTGGGGGTTTATGTAAATCTGGATTTGGTGGAAGAAGATGTTTGGCAGGATCGATTGAAAAGCGGCGATTATGAATTGGCATTGCTGCCTGTCAAAGCCGAAACAGACAGTGCTCTTGCACTCTTGGAAAAATTTGCTTCCGGCGGCGAATATGCCACCTTCGGATTTTCTTCCAAAGCCTTCACCGACGCCCTTTCATCCGCCAAAAAGGCAGAAACAGAAGCGGATCTTTTATCCCATCTTCAGCAGGCACTGGATCATTTGATGGAAAGCGGCTGCCTGATGCCCCTTTATTCCTCTGCCCGAACGGTTTATTACACCGCTGATCTTTCGGGAATTGAAATTGATTCTTTCGGCAGCGATCTTTATTTCGCCACCGCAGGATTGGCAAAAGAAGCCTGACTTTTCAACAAACAAAAAGGAGGGATGCGCAGATGCTGGTCTCTTTTGAGCAGGTTTATAAAAGTTTCAACGGCGTTTATCTGTTGGAAAATATTTCGGTCACGCTGGAAGAGAAAGACCGGGTGGGCATCATTGGCCCCAACGGTGCCGGCAAGACCACCCTTTTGCGCCTCCTTCAAGGAAAAATCGATCCCGATAAAGGGGAAATCCGCAAGGCAAGAAACATCACCGTCGGCGTTTTGGACCAGATTCAGCCTGCCGACCCCAACAACTCCATTTCAGATGAGATGATGCTGGCCTTTGCACCTTTGCTGGCCCAGCAAAAGGAAATGCTGGCATTGGAAGGTTCGTTGAGCGGTTTGGATCCTCAAAGCAAAGAGGCAGAAGAAGCCCTTGCCCGCTATGCCATGCTGCAATCGGATTTTGAAACCCACGACGGCCATTTAATGGAAGTGAATATGGCCAAGGTGTTAAACGGTCTGGGATTTCCCAAAGAGCGCTGGCAGGATCCGGTTTCGGCCCTTTCGGGAGGAGAAAAAACCCGTCTTGCACTGGCAAGACTGCTTTTACAGGCACCGGATCTTTTGATTTTGGACGAGCCCACCAACCATTTGGATTTTGACACTCTCCATTGGCTGGAAGGATTTTTGGCCGATTATCGTGGGGCT
>JAFQMB010000024.1 GCA_017421095.1 Oscillospiraceae bacterium | reverse complement strand
CTGCCCGCCGGGCACGAAAAAGTCCCGGGAGATATAGGCAGAAAAATTCCGTAAAAAATTCGGTTTCACGGTGAAAAACTCTTTGTATTCTGCCGGGTTAAAGGTTTCATAAAACCAGTCCTGATCACCGGCAGAAACATATTCTTTTTTCTCTTTGGCCGAAAGATCATAAAAACGGTAGTTCAGGAAATCGGCAAAACCGCAGCGAAAGCGCAGAAGATCCAGGGCAAAGGTGCACCCCAAAACCAGATAACTGCGGTTTTCCTTTTCGGCGATTTGCTTCAACGACTGATGAAACTTTTTGACATTTCCCATACGGGCCAGTTGATAGAAACTCATAAAAATTACTCCTATGCAGAGAGATAACCCGATTTTTATTCAGTATATCACGCTTTGACCGCCAAAACAACAAAAATCTGGGATTTGCCGGCCGGAATTTCATCAAGAAGACCGAAGCGAAAGGTTTGACACCGAGGGAAAGGGATGATATAATTATACGGTTAAAATAGGTATGCTATACGAAACAGGGTGTTGCAGGACATCTTTCGACAAAAGCCACCTTCATAAAGGGGAAGGAGAACCATTATGTATCGCAAGGTTAAAACCGACTTTAAGTTTCAAGAGAGAGAACATGAGGTCTTGAAATTTTGGAAGGAAAATGACATTTTCCGCAAGAGCATGGAACAGCGGAAAGGTGCGCCCGAATACACCTTTTTTGACGGGCCGCCCACCGCAAACGGCACCCCTCATATCGGCCATGTGCTCACCCGTGCCATCAAAGATCTGATCCCCCGTTATCAGACCATGAAGGGCAACCACGTTCTGCGCAAGGCTGGCTGGGATACCCATGGGCTGCCGGTGGAACTGGAAGTGGAAAAACTTCTGGGACTGGATGGCAAGGAACAGATCGAGGAATACGGGGTGGAGCCTTTTATCCAGAAGTGTAAAGAAAGCGTTTGGAAATATGAAAACCTTTGGCGTGAAATGAGCGAAGAGGTTGGTTTCTGGGCTGATATGGATGATCCTTATGTGACCTATCACAACGATTATATTGAAAGTGAATGGTGGGCGCTGAAAAAGATCTGGGATGCAGGTCTCCTTTATAAGGGCTTTAAGATTGTGCCCTATTGCCCCCGCTGCGGAACCGCCCTTTCTTCTCACGAGGTGGCGCAGGGATATAAAGATGTGACCGAAACCAGCGTTTTTGTCAAATTCCCCATCAAGGGCGAGGAAAAGAAATTCTTCCTGGCCTGGACCACCACCCCCTGGACCCTTCCTTCCAATGTGGCTTTGGCGGTGAATCCCAACGAAGCCTATGTGGATGTGACCGACGAGCAGGGAGAAACCTGCGTGATGGCCAAGAGCCTGGTTGCCAGCGTTTACGGCGAGGATGCCAAGGTTTCTGTTTCCAACGAGCGGCTGGGTAAAGAACTGGAATATCTGGAATATGAGCCCTTGTTCGATTTTGCAAAACCGGATAAGAAGGCATATTATGTGGTCTGCGAAGATTATGTCACCATGACCGACGGCTCGGGCATTGTCCACACCGCCCCGGCCTTCGGTGAGGATGACGCCGCTGCCGGCAGAGATTACGATCTGCCCTTTGTGCAGATGGTGGATACCAAGGGCGAGTTTCTTTCCTGCTGCGGCAAATATGCCGGGATGTTTGTGAAAGAGGCCGATCCTTATGTGATCGAAGAGTTGAAAGAGAGAGGGCTTTTGTTCCGCGCGATGGAATTCACCCACTCTTATCCCTATTGCTGGCGTTGTGACACGCCTTTGATCTATTATGCCCGCAACACCTGGTTTATCTCGATGACCAAACTGCGGGAAAATCTTCTCGCCAACAACGAAAAGGTCAACTGGCTGCCGGACAATATCAAACACGGCCGTTTTGGCAACTTCCTGGAAAATGTGGTGGACTGGGGCCTTTCCAGAGAGCGTTACTGGGGAACTCCGCTGCCCCTTTGGGAGTGTTCCTGCGGTCACAGAGATGCTGTTGGCAGTATCAGCGAACTGCAGGAAAGAGGCCATATGGAAGATGGCTCTGCGGTGCCTTCGGATATCGAGCTGCACAAGCCCTTTATCGATCGGGTGCATATCAAATGCGATAAATGCGGCGGCGATATGAAGCGGGTGCCCGAGGTGATCGACTGTTGGTTTGACTCGGGCAGCATGCCCTTTGCCCAATGGCATTATCCCTTTGAAAATAAAGAAATTTTTGATTCTCATTTCCCGGCCGATTTCATCAGCGAAGCCATTGACCAGACCCGTGGTTGGTTCTATACTTTGATGGCCATCAGCACCCTGCTCTTTGATCAGCCGCCTTATAAAAATGTGTTGGTGATGGGTCTGGTGCAGGATAAAGACGGCAAAAAGATGAGCAAGCATCTGGGCAACGGCATCACCCCCAGAGAGGCTCTTGATGCCTTTGGTGCCGATGCGGTTCGTTGGTATTTCTATATCAACAGCGCACCCTGGCTGCCCAGCCGTTTTTCGGATAAGGCAGTGGGCGAGGCCATGCGCCAGTTTATGGGCACCGCCAACAACAACTATGCCTTCTATGTGCTTTATGCCGATATTGACAATTTCGACCCCACCTCTTACACCCTTTCCGATTGCAAACTGAGTGTGATGGACAAATGGGTGCTTTCCAGACTGCAATTCGCCAAGAGCGAGGTGGACCGTCATCTTGGCAGTTATCACATCACCGAGGCGGCCAAGGCGCTATTGCAACTGGTGGATGAAACCAGCAACGTTTATATCCGTGCTTGCCGCAAACGTTTCTGGCAGGGTGGTATGACCGAGGATAAGATCGCCGCCTTTATGACCCTTTACACCGTTTTGAAAGAAACTGCCCAGCTGATGGCACCCTTTGTGCCCTTCTTTGCTGAGGAGATTTGGCAGAACATCGTCTGCAGTGTGGACAAGGATGCCCCTGTCAGCGTGCATCTGACCGATTTCCCTGTGGTGGAGGATTCTTTGCGGGATGAGGATCTGGAGCGTCGGATGGAACTGGTGAACACCCTCCAGGCTTTGGGCCGCACCTGCCGCAGCGAGGCCAACTTGAAGATCCGTCAGCCCTTGCAGGCGGTTTATGTGGTGGGGGGCGAAGCCCTGCCTGAAGATCTGTTGCAGATTGTGAAGGAAGAATTGAATGTGAAAGAAGTGATTGCCGCCGAAAATGCGGATGCCTTCCTTTCCCATTCCTTCAAGCCGCAACTCAAAACCGTCGGTCCCAAATACGGCAAATTGGTCGGAAAGATCGGCGCCGCTTTGAATGCAGGGGATGGCGACGCGATGTTTGCCCAACTGAAAACAGAAGGCGCTATCAAACTGGTGATTGATGATACCGATGTGGTTCTGGCAGAAGAAGATTTGCAGATCTTTGACGCCAAGAAAGAGGGCTATGTCACCGGCACCCAAGGGGATGTGACCCTGGCACTGGACACCCATCTGACCGAAGAACTGATTGAAGAAGGTTTTGTGCGGGAAACGGTGAGCAAACTGCAGACCATGCGCAAGGATGCCGGCTTTGAGGTGACCGATCGCATTCGCTGGACCTTTGAGACCACCGAAAAGCTGGAAAAGATCCTGAGCACTTCTTTCGATGCCATCAGCGGTGATGTTTTGGCGGTGGGCCGACTGGAGGAAAAGGAAAATGCCTATTCCGCCAATTGGAAGATCAACGGCGAAGAAGCCACCCTTTATGTGGCAGTTTCCGAATCATAAACAAAGAAAGACAAGAGTCGGCAGCAGGCTGTCGGCTCTTGTGTGACGCAAGATGTTTGGATAACGAAAGAAAGGAATGAGAAATGATGTCCAGATACTTTTTTACTTCCGAATCTGTGACCGAAGGGCATCCCGACAAGGTCTGTGACCAGGTTTCCGATGCCATTCTGGATGCCTATCTGGCAAAAGATCCCGCCGCCCGTGTGGCCTGCGAAACAACCTGTGCCAGCGATATGGTGATGATGATGGGTGAGATCACCTCTTCTGCCACGGTGGATATGGAACAGATTGCCCGCCAGGTGATCTGCGAGATCGGATATGATTCCGAAGATGTTTGCTTTGACGGCAAAAGTTGCGGAATTTTGATCAATGTTCACGAACAGTCTGCGGATATTGCTTTGGGGGTGGACCGGGCAATGGAGGCCAAAAACGGCTCGGAAGCAGATGCGGATGAAACGGGCGCCGGCGACCAGGGAATGATGTTCGGCTATGCCTGTAACGAAACCGAAAGTTTGATGCCGCTGCCCATTTATCTGGCCCACGAACTTTCCAAAAAACTGACCGCTTTGCGCAAGTCGGGGGAACTTTCTTATCTGCGTCCGGACGGAAAGACCCAGGTGACGGTGGAATATGTGGATCAAAAGCCCGTCCGTGTGGATGCGGTGGTGGTCAGCACCCAGCACGATCCCGAAACCCCGTTGGAAGAGATCCGAAAGGATCTGACCGAAAAGCTCATCTGTGCGGTGATCGATGCCAATCTTTTGGATGAGAATACCAAGATTTATGTAAATCCCACCGGAAGATTCGTTCTTGGCGGCCCTGCTGCCGACACCGGTCTGACCGGCAGAAAGATCATTGTGGATACCTATGGCGGCTACGGCAAGCATGGCGGCGGCGCCTTCTCCGGGAAGGAT
>JAFQMB010000207.1 GCA_017421095.1 Oscillospiraceae bacterium | reverse complement strand
GCGAGGTGGTGGTGCCCCGCCCCACATTGATGCAGGAAACATTTTTTTGGGGGAAATGTTTTTCAAACCAACGGGAAAGATTATCAATATAATATTCCCCGGGAGAAGCGCCGCTGCCCTCGGTGATGGAGCCGCCAAGAGAGAGAACGGTCACATTTTCCCCTGCCCTTGCCCGCTGCATAAAACGCTGCATTCTTCCGGTCTGATCGGCGGTGAGCCAGGCCGCTTCCACCATATTTTCAGGGTTTTGAAAGGGGCTTTCCTCTGTGGGGGAGAAGTGATAACGCTTGGCCTTATATGCAGCAAAAGGATTATAAATCACCTTGTTTTTCGTTTCGGTCGCCATGCTCTTTCCCTCCTTTTTCATATCAAAAGGATGATACCATAAAGCCTTTCTCTTGTCAAAACAAAAAAAGAAGGCCGGCCGAAACCAAACCTTCTTTTTTCTTTGTCTGATTCAGTTTGTCTTGCCTCAGCGAAAAAGCAGACAACCGTCCTTTCGAAACTGCTCGATCTTTTCTTTCAAAAGTTGTTCCTTGCAACCGTAAAATTCAGAAAGGCAGGTGAGGCAGAGATATTCCTTTGCTCCACGGCAGATGAGTTTTTTATGAAGGGCAATCTCATCGGCGGTAAGATTTCTGCCGCAATTTTTGCAATCCCCCATCAGTCTTTCACCAGCCTGGCCCGATAGAGCACACAGGCGTGTTTTTCCAGCGTGGGAGCGATCCAATCTTTGAAGACACCGGCATCCTCTTTGGCCCAAACATCATAAAGTTTGAAGCTGTATCCCGAAGAAGCGGCAAGACCCACATCACACAAATTCAGCTGGACACTGCTCTTTTCGTCGGTGAAGTTGAAAAATCCGATGGCATATTCATTCTCTGCCATGGGTTTGATAAAGACCAGTTTCTGATTTTCGGGATCGTGTTGGGAAGAAGAGGCCAGATAGGGCTGTCGGCACTCGGGATCCTGGTTGATGGCGATGACATCTTTATCCAACAGAATCTTTCGGGTTTCTTCGCTCATATTCCGCACATCGCAGCCGATAATCAGAGGGCTGTTGAGAAGCGCCCAGATGGTGAAATGGGTTTTGTATTCTTCATCGGTGCAGCCGCCCAGCGCCGCATTGCCCTTGCCATACATCCCGCAGACCAGCATATCCATATCGTTGAAACTGCCCATGGCCCCTTCGTTGATTTTGGGAAGCTGCTGCATGGTCAGACTTTTGATGGAATTCCAGTTGTCCACTATGTCACCGGTGGAGCGCCACATATGGGCCCCCACAGACCGCATCCATTTGCCGCAATCATTTTCGCCCCAGTTGCAGGCCGAGAAAAGGATTTCCCGCCCGGTGGCACGAAGAGCCATCCCCATCCGCTTATAGCAAAGCTTGCCGTCGGCGGTGGTGGGCAGATAGCAATAGTCATATTTCAGATAATCCACACCCCACTCGGCAAAGGTTTCGGCATCTGTATATTCATAGTCATAGCTGCCCGGCTGACCGGCACAGGTTCTGGTGCCGGCGCAGGAATACATCCCGAATTTCAAACCCTTGGAATGAATGTAATCCGACAGCGCTTTCATACCGGAGGGGAATTTTTCAGGATCGGGAACCAGCCTGCCATCCACCCGACGGGGCAGTGCCCAGCAGTCATCGATGATGATGTATTCATAGCCGGCATCCTTGAGTCCTTCTTTCACAAAGAAATCGGCCATATCCCGAATCAGTTGTTCGTTGATCCTGCTGCCGAAGGTGTTCCAGGAATTCCATCCCATGGGCGGGGTTCTTGAAAGCATAATGTTCTCTCTCCTTTTTTCTTTGGATTTGTCAAAACTGCAAATGTTTTCTTTGCAATTTCATTGTAACAAAGGCGCTTTGAGATTGCAACGGCCAATTTCGGAGATTTTCCTTGTCCAAACACAAAATGATGGAGAGAAAACTCCTCTTGCTTTTTTTCGAACTGTGGGCAACATTTCTCCGTTTTTCCGTTGGCAGACTCTCACAGAAATTTTTTCAAAAAAATATGCGAAAGTTTGTTCGAAAACCCTTGCATTCTGTTTTTTGCTCTGCTATAATGCAAATGAGAACTTATATTCGCATCCTGTCTTTTGACAGGCGTGACGATCAGAAAGGCGTGAAACCATGAAAAAATTGGAAAACCTTTCCGAACGGATGGTTCAGGAAATTCGCCGCCGCTGTGAAGAGGGGGTTCCGCCCACCGTCCGGGAGCTCTGCACCGCGCTGGACATTCGCAGCACCTCCACTGCCCACAAATATTTGACCGAGCTGGAAGAAAAGGGCATCATCGAACGGGATAAGGGCACCAATCGCAACATCCGTCTGGCCCAGGAGCCGGTGAAGAAGATCCCGCTGATCGGCACCGTTGCCGCCGGCGTTCCCATTCTGGCCACCGAACAGATCGAGGGCTATATTCCCTATCGCCATCAGGGCAACGGAAACTTCTTTGCTCTTCGGGTCAAAGGGGACAGTATGATTAACGCCGGGATTTTGCCCGGAGATATTGTGGTGGTGCGGCAGGAGCCTGTGGCCAACGATGGCGAGATTGTGGTGGCGATGATCGACGGGGAAGCCACCGTGAAGCGCTTTTATCGCCAGGGCAACTATTTCCTGCTCAAACCCGAAAACCCTGCCTATCAGTATATCTATACCCAGGAATTGACCATCTTGGGCAAGGTGGTCTCGCTCATCCGGGATTTTGGCTGATCTTTTTCGGGAATTTTTCATCTGACACACAAAGAACTCCGAACTTTTCGTTTCGGAGTTCTTTTTTTAGGGTGTCCTCTTGTTCGGCCCTCTCCCCCTCGACCTTGGCCGATTGCTCTCCCCAAAGGGAGAGCCTTTTTTGGGTTTGCGGTAGTTGCCTCTCCCTTTGGGAGAGGTGGCACCGTAGGTGACGGAGAGGTGCTACGTGACGGAGAGGGCACCAAAGCCTCCCTCTCCGAGAGAGTATCTCCTTCTTCGAAGGCGTGAATGAGG
>JAFQMB010000206.1 GCA_017421095.1 Oscillospiraceae bacterium | reverse complement strand
CAAAATCGCTTGTAAAAATTTCGACCGTAGAAACGGCGAAACCCCCGATAAAATCGGGGGTTTCTTGGGCAATATCTTTTTCATTGCCCTTTGATGGTGGAGGCGAGGGGAGTCGAACCCCTGTCCGAAAGTCGATTCACAGGATTTTCTCCGGGTGCAGCTTATTGTTTGAAATTCCCTTTCGAAACCGCCAATAAGCAGGCTGGATCGTCAGGTAGCCTCTGATACAACAAAAAAGCCGAGGCGGTCTTTTTTATCGTTCCCCACTGCTTTGACGCCTTGCCCGGCTCGTGGGCCTTCCGGGACGAAGACGGGTGCTGCGCTTAGGCAGCGACCAGGTTGGTAGTACGATTGTTGCTTAATTTATAAGCTGGGCCGTTTTAAGAGTTGCCCGGCTCTACCCGCTTATCCTGCTGCAGGACCCCCGTCGAAACCGGTACGCCCCCGTGAATATCGGCGCTTTTTATATGGTGCGCCGCAACCACTCTTTCCATACATCCAGCCAGCCGGCTGCCGCGAAAGAATCCACCACACCGGTCTGACGGTCGGCGGTGGAAAGTCCGTGAAAGCCTTCGGGATAGATGTGGACTTCAAAAGGAATTTTGGCTGCCGAAAGGGCAGAAGCATACATCAGCGTGTTCTCCACCGGGACACCATCGTCACAGGCGGTGTGGAACAAAAAGGTGGCCGGTGTATGGCTGCCAATCTGCTTTTCCATAGAAAGAAGATGGATTTCTTCTTCCGAAAGGGTTTCTTTTCCGGTCAAATAAAACATACTGCCCGAATGGGTCTTCTCGCCGGCAGTCAGAACGCCGTAACAAAGGGTGCAGCCTTTGAGCTTGGGCGCCGCAACCTTTTCCTGCACCAACGGGCGATTCCAATAGTTGGCATAACTGGCCGCCAGATGGGCGCCGGCAGAGAAACCGGTGATGGCCAGTTTTTCGGGGTCAATATGAAATTCCTCTGCGTGAACAGAAAGATAGTGCAAGGCAGCAGAAGCTTCCAACAACTGCTGGGGCCAAAAGGCCTGCACCTCATATGCCACGCTGTAATGCAAAACAGCCGCCTGCCACCCTTCAGGGAAGAGATGGAGAGCCATGGGTTCCCCTTCCCGTTCGCTGACCATATAATAGGCGCCGCCGGGGCAGAAGAGCATACAGGGCCTGCGGGTTTCACCGCCGAAAATCTCTTTGGAATTGTGTTGCAGATAGACCGTTAAAACCGGGTCACTGACGCCGTTATCCAAAAAAGGATACAGTTCTTTGAGGTGGATATCAAACACGCGCATTTCTGTCACCGTCTTATTCTGTTCGGGCAATGAATTCCTTCACAGCCCGTTTTCCTGCCCGTTCCAAATCTTTTGCCGCTTCGGAAGAGCGTTTGTCATATAATTTTTTCCCCTTGCAAAGACCCAGGGCCACCTTGATATGAGGTCCTTTCCAATAAAGCTCCAAGGGGATCAGGGCATAGCCCTCCCGTTGGGAGAGACCGGCCAGCCGCATAATCTCCCGCTTGTGGAGCAACAGTTTTCTGGTTCGCATGGGATCCCGGTTGAAGATGTTGCCGTGATCGTAAGGAGAGATGTGCATCTGTTTGACGAAAATCTCGCCCCCCTTGACATCACACCAGGCATCTTTCAGATTGACGCCTCCGGCCCGCAGACTTTTTACCTCGGTGCCGCAGAGTTCGATCCCTGCTTCGAACTTCTCTTCCACAAAATAATCGTGGAAGGCCTTTCGGTTGACGGCCACAGACCGATCTTGTTTTTTCTCTTTTCCGGCCATATGACCATCCTCCTTTTCAAAAAATTAAAGTTCTGTCCGACCGTCCAGCGCCCGGGTAAGGGTGACCTCGTCGGCAAATTCCAGATTGCCGCCCACCGGCAGACCATAGGCAAGTCTTGTCACCTTGATGCCGAAAGGCTTGATCAAACGGGTGAGATAAGAAACGGTGGCTTCGCCGTTGACGGTGGGATTGGTGGCCAAAATAACCTCCTGCACCCGTTCGTCGGTCAGCCGTTTCATCAATTCCCGGATGGTCAGTTGGTCGGGCAGGATTCCTTCCATAGGGTTGAGCAGCCCGTGAAGGACATGATAGCGGCCGCGAAACTCGCCCAACCGTTCAAAAGCCAAAACATCTCTTGGGTCTTCCACCACACAGATCACCTGATCGTCCCGTTTATCGTCGCCGCAAATGGGGCAGATCTCTTCTTCGGTCAGATTGCAGCAGGTGTTGCAGCGGCGAATCTTTGCCTTGGCCTCAGTCAGCGCTTTGGCAAACAGTTCCACCTCTTCCACCGGCTTGGAAAGAATAGAAAAGGCCATACGCTGTGCGGATTTGTGCCCAACACCGGGCAGCTTTTCAAACTGCTCGGTCAAAAGCTGAAAGGGCACCAGATCATAAGACATGGGAATTAAAAGAGACCGGGAATGCTGAGCCCGCCGGTAAACTGGCTCATATTTTCTTCGGTATAAGCATCGATCTTCTGGATGCAGCTATTCACCGCCGCGGCAATCAGATCGCCCAACATTTCGGCGTCATCGGGGTCGATGATTTCGGGGTCAATGGTCAAAGAGGTGATCTCTTTTTTGCCCAGCATGGTGCATTTTACCATGCCGCCGCCGGCTTCGGTGGTGAATTCCTTTTCCTGCAACTCCTCCTGGAAGGATTGCATATCGCTTTGCATCTTCTGTGCCTGGCGAAGCATCTCGGCCTGGCTTTTGGGTTGATATTGCTGGGGCAGTCTTGCTTTCATAATGGCATGGCTCCTTTGTTAAAAAGATCGGCAATTTCAGCCGGTTTCATACACACTTTTTCAAGAATTTTCCACTTGGATTCCGCTGTTTTTAGCCATTTCCAGGCATTTGGCAAGCCGTTCTTTGTTGGCACCGGATTCTTTTTTGGATTCGATTACCTTCAAACGGACAGCCTTTCCCAAACAGCGGGCAGCGGCCTTTTCCAATTCTTTGCGGTTCTTTTCAATCCCAAGCAGGGAAGAGGTGAAAGAAAGGTCACCGGGATCGGTCAAAAGCAGATCTCCTTGCAAAGAAAACCGAACGCCGGTGAGCATGGAAGAGAGCATCGGGTCGGGGATGGCATCCAAAATCTCAGCGGTGGAAACAGGAATCACCTCTGCAGCAGAAGCAGAAACGGCAGGTTTTGTTTCCTTTTCTTTGGCATCAGAGATCGGGGGCAAAACAGGGGAGACTTCCTCTTCAAAAACAGGCTCTTCCGCCGGCATCCAATCCTCTTCCTCTGCCAGGGGGAGCCGAACCGTTTCGGTTTCCTTCGGCTGGGTTGGCATCTGGATGGGCGTTTTGGAAACATCGGGCTGGAGCTGCTCGATGGGAGAGATTTCCGCTTGCAAAGGGGCGGGGGAAACGCCCGACTGCAGCATCTGCTCAATCTTTTCCAACCGAATCATCAGATGCTCGGTGTCACTCTGTCTTCTGGGATCGGTCAACTGGATGAAGCTCATTTCCAATTCCAGTTTTTGATCATCGGTGTGGCATTGACGGACATAACAATCCTGCAGTGTCCGCAGGAAGGAAAAAAATTCGGTCTGAGTGATCAAAGCGGCAAGTTTTGCAGCGGTAGCCCGCTCATCTTCCAGGGTTTCCCGCAGGGCGGCACAGGTGGGATCTACCTGATAAAGCATTGCCAATCGGAAAAGAGATATGAGGCTTCTTGTCACCTGCAACAGATTTTTGGATTCGCTGTGCAGCCGGGAAAGAAGGGCCAGCGCTTCGGCCAGTTTCTTCTGGGCCAAAAGAAGGGAAAGTTCTTCCGCAGGCCCTCGCCCCACCGCTCTTGTGACCTGGGAAACCACCGAATCGTCAATCTCTTTGGAAACGCCGGCACACTGATCCAAAATGCTCAGCGCATCCCGCATTCCGCCGTCTGCCAGATGGGCAATCATTCTTCCGGCCGATTCTTCCAGCAAGAGCCCCTCTTTTTGGCAAACAAGCTGCAGACAAGAGAGGATCTCTTCCGAAGAGAGGCGTTTGAAATCAAACCGCTGGCAGCGGGAAAGGACAGTCACCGGGATGGCTTCGGGATCGGTGGTGGCCAGAATAAAGATCACATGGGCGGGCGGCTCTTCCAAAATCTTCAACAAAGCGTTGAAGGCGCTTTTGGAAAGCATATGCACTTCGTCGATGATGTAAACTCTGAATTTGCAGGAGGCAGGGGTATAGGCTGCGCTCTCCCGCAGGGTTCGGACATCGTCCACACCGGTGTTGCTGGCGGCGTCCATCTCCACCACATCCAAAGCCGATTCAGCGTCGATGGCACGGCAGTTTTCGCACACAAGACAGGGGTTTCCGTTTTGGGGGTTTTCGCAGTTGACCGCCTTGGCCAGAATCTTGGCACAGGTGGTTTTTCCCGTTCCTCTGGAGCCGCAGAACAGATAGGCATGAGAGAGTTTTCCTTCGGCCACCTCATTTTTGAGGGTGCGGGTGATGAATTCCTGCCCAAAAACACCGTCAAAGGTTTTGGGGCGCCATTTGCGATAAAAGGCCTGATATGCCAAAGTTTTCACATCCTCTCTGCATTGCTTAAAAATCGCCTCGCAGTGGCCGCATTGTCATAACAGCCCTGACATACGGACGGTAGGTGAATCCGTGGCGCCAGCTCAAATCCGCTTAATGCTGCTCGGTTCCCCGCCTGACATGGTTCACGGCAGTGCTCCGCACGGAGCCCACCATCCGTATGTCACGACCGCATGGCAATGGCAAAGCGCACATACGGGGCGACTGCTCTCTATTATATCGTTTTTTTCCCCTTATTGCAAGACCCGACGGTGGTTTTATCTGATTTTTTTGAAAAACTGTTGCCACAGGCTTTTTTCCGTCTGAACTTTGTTTGTTCTGCCGGTTTTGAAATTTTATGGGCAAAACAGGCAAAAAACAGATGGGGAAAACGGGTATCATTTTTTTCGAATCTTTGCCTTGGAAAGATTCGAAAAACGAAACGATGAAAGAAGACTTATTGTATGACGGAGATAATATTCCAAAAACAGTTGACCGCCTATCACAAGTATCTTTTGCAAGAAGAAAAAAGCGCGGCAACGATCGAAAAATATCTCAGGGATGTGCGCACTTTTATGCTTTTTGCTGCAGAAAAGATGATCACAAAAGAACTGACGGTTACCTACAAAAAATATTTACAGGAGCAAGACTATGCCGTCCGGTCCATCAACTCGATGATCGCAAGTTTGAACAGCCTTTTGCTTTTCATCGGCCGGGCGGATTGCAGGGTCAAAACGTTGTGTTGCCAAAAGCAAACCTATTGCGCCGAGGAAAAGGAACTGACAAAAGCAGAATATCTGCGGCTGTGGGGAGCGAACTCAAAATTCCCGGCACAAATGTCACCACTTCCCCTGCTACTTTGGAGGAAGAAGCCCAAACTCCGGAAGAAGAATTCCAAACTCCGGAGGAAGAGTCTGCAACACCGATTGCTTAAAAACAATATCTCATCTGAAAATAAAAGGGCCACCACACAGAAAAATCTGTGCGGTGGCTTTTTCGTGCGAAATAGCGCCTAATAGTAGTATAAGTAGGGGTAAAAATGACCAAAAGTATTGTGGCAGCGCTGGTTGACAAATTGGAAGTT
>JAFQMB010000205.1 GCA_017421095.1 Oscillospiraceae bacterium | reverse complement strand
TTGACCTTTCCGCCGGATCTTCTTTTTGGCACTTTGGCAACCCTTTTGGCTGCTGTTTGCAGCTATCTTTTGCGTCGGGTGAGATTTCGGAATGTTCCGTTTTTGATCTGGTTGCCGCCGGTGTTTTTCAACGGGCTTTTGGTGGGGTTGGAGTTGACCCTCTTTGCTCTGCCTGCCGGAGAAAAGGCAAGTTTTTCTCTCTTTTTGGTCACCGCATTTTATGTGGCTTTGGGAGAGTTGCTTGTTTGTCTTTTGGCTGGTATGCCCTTTTATCTTTTGGCGGAAAAACGGCTGCAAGCAAGCAAACAGTTTGATTTTTAACCATTCTCTATATCATTTGGAAAGGAGGAGACACCCATGCGAAAAACTTTTCGTGTGCTGATCCGGCAGGAAAATTATGACCGCCCTTTCTCTCATTTGATTGATTATGAGGTCACAAATGAAGAAATGGATTTCATCTGTCAACAGGCGAAAGTTGGGGTCTCCTTTTTGGATGAAATTCCCGCGTTGGCCGAACTCAATCAGCGAATTGTGGATGAGGTGCGGCGGATGGAAAAGATGCGCCGCGGGAAATACAATCTGTTGGAAAATCTTTTGTTGGAAGAACAAGAGGTGCGGGTGAATATCGCCAAATACCGCTGCTGCTGCCGCTGCGAATAAAGAAACAAGAAAAAGGTTGCATCCCCAAAGAAAATCTGATATAATAAACAAGAAACAGAGCATTATTTTCTGCCCCGGCAGAAGGGATAAAAAGGAGTGGATGATCATGAAAACGGTTCTGAAGGTTTTGGGCTGGGTGCTTGCCATTGCAGCGATTTTTGTTGCCGCCGCCTGGGCGATCACCAAGGTCATCGATAAATATGAACGGCATTATGCCCAGATCCCCGCAGAGGATGATGTCTGCATCCCCTTCTGATGCCAAAGTCCGTCAACAGATGCACACAGCCTCTTTTTTGGTTGTGTGCATTTTTTTGTTTTAAAATCCAACCGTTTCCTTTCTCTGATGCATATAAAAGCGAAAGGCTTGTCGACAACACCTTCAACAAAGAAAAGAGCGATGCGGCATGATGACAGAAGAGCGATTGGATCTGCTTCTGAAACGTTTGCAGCAAAACGGGGAAAAAGCAGCCCTGGAGGAAGTGTATCACCTGATGCGAAAAGAGGTTTATGCGGTGGCATATGGCATTTCCCGCCACAAGGAAACCGCAGAAGACGTGGTGACAGAAACCTTCCTTCGGTTGATTCCGGCTGTCAAAAAATATGTTCCCAGAGGGCTGGCAAGAGCGTTTGTCTTAAAAATTGCCCGAAATACGGCGCTGGAAATGACCAGAAAGCAAAAAAGAGAGCAGGCGGCGGAAAATCTGCCCGAAGAAGCTGTCTTTGATCCCGATGCCGAGGGGAAGATCACCTGTCTTTCCCTGGTCGGACGGCTCAAACTCACCGAGCGCGAGGTTATCATTCTGCATTATTATCACGACTTGACATTCGCCGAGATCGCCAGGATCACAGGCCGAGCAGAGGGCACAGTGAAATATCGCCACACCTCTGCCCTGAAGCGTCTGAAGGAGTTATATGAGCAGAAAGGGGAGCGCAGACAATGAAAGAACAAGAGAAACAGATGTTTCAAACGATATTGCAGCAAGAGATGGATCAAAAGGCCGATCGGGTGGCCGAACAGGTGATCTGGGGCCGGATCGAAGCCGGGCTTGAAGTTTCCAAGAAAAAAAGAAAAAAAGGCAAAAAAGCTTTTCGTCTGGTTCCTGCTTTGGCGTTGCTGTTGGTTGTCTGTTTGGGGCTCGGTGGCTTTGGGCTGCAAAAATTCGGCCTGATTTCGCCGCCTATGGGTACCGTTGGCGGAACCGGCGACGAAGGGATGGATGCGCCCGGGGAAGAGAAAGACTCTGCCGGCTCATTGGACGGTGATCCGGGGGATCTGGGCGATGGTGATTTCATCTTTGATGACTTTTTCAGCGAATCCGGAACGGGCGACGGAAAATATGAATCCATTATCGGCAGTGAGGATGCCGTGCCGGAAACTGCACCGGAGTCCACAGGGTCGGATGAGGTGGCAAGCAGTTCTTCCACCGCCACGGATACCAACGATGTTTCTTCTCTGCTTACCGCAGGCAGATGGAATGACAATATGCATTTTTCCGATTGGCGCTCTTTGATTGACGGCCAGGAACGGGATTGGAGCGGCATTCGGGCTTTGTGGGGGATTCAGCCGGTCAAGCGGCTGGTGGTGACGGTGCAAAACGAAAAGGAAAAACCGGTTCGAAATGCCTCGGTCACCCTCTTTTCCGGGGAAAAGATTCTCTATGCCGCCAAAACCGATAATAAAGGGGTGGCCTATCTCTTTGCAGGAGCGATCAGCGGAAAAGAAAAGACTGCTGATCGGGTTGTGATCTCTGTCGGGGAAGAGGAAAAAGAAATTCGCCTTTCCAAGGCAGAACAGAAAAAGAGTGATCATGCCCTTTTAGTCACGTTAAACGCCGATTCTCCCGCTCAGAAACTGGATGTTATGCTGATGTTGGATGCCACAGGCAGTATGGGGGACGAACTTTCTTATTTATCGAAGACGCTGGAAGATGTGATGAATCGGGTTGTGCGGCAAAACGGCAACCTGCCCACCAGATTGAGTGTGAATTTTTATCGGGATACCGAAGATGAATATCTGGTGCGCAGCAATCCCTTCACCAATCGGATCAAAGAAGCCTGTGACATTTTGGCATCGGAAGAGGCGGCAGACGGCGGCGACACCCCCGAGGCGGTGGACGCGGCGCTGGAAGATGCCTTGAAGAATCACACCTGGGATGAAGAGGCCACCAAGATTCTGCTTTTGGTGTTGGATGCACCCCCCCACGAAGAGGCAGAGGTAATCAAACGGATGCAGGAATACAGTCTTCTTGCCGCCAAGATGGGGGTGCGGATCATTCCGGTCCTTTGCAGCGGCGGTGATACCTCCTGCGAATATCTGATGCGCAGTCTGGCCATGATGACCGGCGGTGAATATGTCTTCCTCACCGATGACAGCGGCATCGGCGGCAGTCATCTGAAACCTACCATCGGGGAATATAAAGTGGAAAAACTGAACGATCTTCTGGTGAATCTGATCGGGGAATATTTGCAATAAATTTGCAATAAAAGGAGAGGGTTATTATGAAAAAAACAAAGGGCTTTGTTTTGCTGCTTCTTTGCCTGTTGCTTTTTTC
>JAFQMB010000204.1 GCA_017421095.1 Oscillospiraceae bacterium | reverse complement strand
GGTCTGTATTACCAACCTGGCAAGCATCCGAACCCAGTGGATTTATCATCACATTTATAATTTCGGAAGCATTTCCAACTTCCTTGCCATGGGCCTTTCGGAAAAGCGGGTGGAGGAACAAAAAGACGGCAGTTTTAAAACGGTGAAATATATGCCCATTGGTGTGGTGATGGATGAGCGTGTGGCATCCGGACAGGTCTATGGTTCTGCTTTCCGTAAGATGCGCCATTATCTGGCTCATCCGGAACTGTTGGAAAAAAAGCCTGCTGTGGTCAAGCGGGATTTCTGATTATACCATCAAGCATCTGCCCCTTTCCTGTTTGGGAGAGGGGCATCTTCTTGCTATTTTGTTCACATTGCGGTATAATACAGAAAATCAGGTTATTTTTTGGAAGGAAACACCTTTATGGCCAATCAGGAACGTTCGATGAAAGAGATTTTAACTGCCCACGGTTTCACCTTTAAGAAAACTTTGGGGCAGAATTTTATTACCGATCCACACATCTGTCCCAAAATGGCTGAGGCTTCCGGTGCGGAAGAGGGTGTCGGTATGCTGGAAATCGGGCCCGGAATTGGGATTTTGACCAAAGAATTGGCCAAACGGGCCAGCCGTGTGGTGGCTGTGGAATTGGATGATCGGCTGCTTCCGATTTTGGATGAAACGCTGGCCGATTATGAAAATGCCAAGGTGATCCATGATGACGCCATGAAGGTGGATCTGGATCGTCTGGTGGCAGAGGAGTTTTCCGGCTTGCGGGTTTCGGTTTGCGCCAATCTGCCTTATTATATCACCTCTCCCGTTGTGATGCGCCTTTTGGAAAGCAAAATCCCCTTTGAACAGATTACCGTGATGGTGCAAAAAGAGGCGGCTGATCGGCTTTGTGCTCGCCCCGGAACCAGAGATTGCGGTGCGGTGAGTCTTGCCATTGCTTATTATGCCGAGGCGAAAAAGTGCTTTGGTGTGCCCAGAGGTTGTTTCCATCCGGCACCCAATGTGGATTCTGCGGTAATCAGCTTGAAACTGCATAAAAATCCGCCGGTTTCGGTGAAAGATGAAAAGAATCTGTTCAAAACGGTTCGCGCCGCCTTTTCCCAGCGGAGAAAAACCCTTTCCAACAGCCTGGCTTCTTCTTTGGGGTTGCCAAAAGAACAGATCATTTCCGCCGTTGAACGGGTGGGGCTTGCTCCGACCGTTCGCGCTGAAAATTTGAGTCTGGAAGAGTTTGCAAGACTTTCCGATGCCTTGTTTTCTTGACGATATTTTTCAAACTGAATTTCTGTTATCTTTTCTTAGAGTAAACATAACACCCCCGCGCGACGCGCGGGGGTGTTGCTTTGAAACACATCAGCCTGCTTGCAACAAGAGATACGGAGCATCGTCTTCCAACGATTCAGCCTGGACTTTGGAAACGGTCTGATAATCGGCAAAGATGGAAAGAAAGGCGGTGCCAGGGGATTTGGCGGCATAAGCTTCCAAAAGAAGCTTTGTGGCACCGGCCGGATCTTCCACTGCAGATGCAATAGTTTTTTCTCCGAAAGTCAGATTGTGGGGAAGGGTGGTCAGATTAAACACCGGGGCAATGTGTTTGGCGTTTGTTTGGAGGAAAGAGGCATTCATATTTTTGTTTTTGTCAAACAATTCTCCGGCGTCGGCGGCAAACCAACAGACGGCATCGGCAGCTGCTGCCTGACTTTCACACTTTTGCACAAAAGCGGTCATAGCATCCAGATGACTGCCGGAAACCTGCCCGAAACTGGCGGAATTATTGTCAGCGGTGGTGCCAAAAAGGTTTCCGTTGAGAATGATCTGTTCAAATCCGGCATCATAAAGAGCTTGGTTGATGGAAAGGAGATAGGAGACAGTGGACTCTTTATAAGGGTTGAGCCAGGGTTTGCCCCCTTTGTCGGCATATCCATCCAGCCAAAGATAGTTTTCAATCCCGTTGTTATACCAAATGGCCAACGAAGGATTCTTGGCTGCGGCCAGCGGATCTTTGAAGGTGTATACCATAGGAATTCCCACCAAGCCGGCGTCTGTCAGCTCCTCTGCAAGTGCCGCAGGATCAAGAGCAGAGGAAACCACAGCCTTAGAGCGTTCCAATACCTCGCCGGTCAGCTTCAAATAAACATTTCCCGATTCATCTTTACAAGGAAAAACGATTCCGGTGGCGCCGGCTTCTTTGGCTTTTTGGAAAAAGGCGCTTCTGGCATCGGCATTCAAAAGGGTTTGGACATCGCAAAAATGCAGAACAAGCCTTGTTTTTTCGGTCTTAGGCGGATCGGTATCCGGCAAAGAAGATCCTTCGACGGGGGGGTTGGAACTTTGCTCAATCAAAGAAGATGGTTCCGCTTCTTCGCCAAAAAGGGCACTGCCCAAATAATAGCCGCCATAAAAAAGAACCGCGACACAAAGTACCCCACAAAGAATTTTGAGCCAGGTATAGTTTTTTCTGCGGCCAAACATTCCGCCGCCGCGTTTGATTTTACGATACGACATCTTCTTAAATATACCTCCTTTGGGGACACTTTTGCATCGTTGAAATGGGTTGGAGCGTGATCAGAAGGGAAGACGGTGACCAACCAGGGCATAAAACACCATTGCCAAAATGCCCACATAAATGAGCATCAAAGGAAAACCGGCAAAGGCTTTTGGGGCTTCGGTTCTGGAAAGTGCCCGATCGGCATTGAGCAGCAAAAGAGTGGCCAAAACAAACCCCACGCCGTTGCCAAGACCGATGGCGATAAACTGCCAGAGTTCATAGCCATTGAAAAGCGCAAGGAAAATTCCGCCCATCACCGCACAGTTAAAGGTGGCAACCGGCATATATTTTTTGGCTTCTTCCCGGAAGCGGCTGCCCCGACGGGTGAGGATTCCATAAATCACCAGATAGATTGCCGCAATCACCGCCAAATAAACAAGGGGTGTTCCATATGCGGGGATAGCGGGGAAGAGATGTCCGGCAAGATAACAGCCGATCCCGCCCAAGAGGGTAAGCAAGGTTAAAAGTGTGCCGTAAACAAGGATGCTTCGGGGGCGACGGGTCATTGCAATGGCTCTGGAAAGGCCGAACCCACGAGCAAAAACGGTGTTTTCCAAAAAAACGGTGGTGAGAAACAGAATGACAAATTCAGAAAGAAACTGCATGAAATCGCTCATAGCGCCTCGTCACCTCCTGTGTTCTGCTGCTGATCCTTGTGTTGCCGCAAATAGCGAATGAGGGACTGGATCAAAGCGGCCAAAAATCCGGCAAGAATAAAACCGGCAAAGGGAAGAAGCAGACCGGAATGAGAAGGAACATTCACCGGGATGCCAAAAAAGTGACCGGCACCGAAGATTTCCCGAATGCTGCCGAGGATAAAGGAAAAAATTCCAAAAGAGAGGGCACCGCAGAGCGTATCGAGCAAAGCGAGATACCAGGGAAGGGTCAAACTTTCCTTTTCCGCCCGGTTATAAACAAAAGAAGAAACGACCAACAAGGGAAGGAAAACGCCCAGATTACCAAAAACGGTGTAGGGAATCTTTTCCAGCAGAAGATAAGCCGGGATATAGGCACCTGCTGCCAAAAGAACATAAATGGGCACCCGAAGGAATTTGGGCAGTCTGTCGCCGACAAAAGAGGCGAAAAGAGAACCGGGCAAAGAAAGAACAAGGAGCATAATGGTTAAAACCAGACTGTTTCTGGCATCAATGGAGGCAACAAGCGCCGGGGCAAGGGCCAATCCGCGGATGAGAACGGGATGGGCAAACAGGAAATTGCGGGAAAAAATCTGTTTGACAGCGGGTTTCCGAATATGCCGTTCTGTTTTGATGTTTTCATCCGAAATGGGCCGGATGATCTCTTTTCGCTTCATTTTCCTTCCTCCTCTCTGCTATTTGAGGGATCGGGTTCTTTTTCCAAACTGTGCAAAAAAGAGTTGATCTGCGCTTTGGTGTCTTCCATCAAACGCAGATCTTCTTCCTGAGAAAATTCGTTGGAAGGCGCTTCTTCTCTATTCCAAACACTTCGGGAAACAGAAGCATATCTTCTTTCTTTGTGGATGAGATTGCGTGTGGTCCGTTTGGCGTCCCCAAAGAAGTCTTTGATCTTTGCGGCACCTTTATCCATCACAGGAGAAAGAGCGTTGATCAACAAAAGACCAAAACAGAATCCCGGGCCGAATTGCCCGAACATCCGGAAGAGCATCACAAAGATCCCGAGAAGGAATCCGCAGAAGGAACGGCCGATGCCGGTGGCAGGAAGGGTAACCGGATCGGTGGCCATAAACACAGTTCCGAAGACGATACTGCCACAGGCAAGTTCATATATGGGCGAGAGATAAAAATCATAAAGGGCTCTGGGGAAGAGCAAGGCAAAACTGACATAGGTGACCAGCGCGAAAACCGGCACCTGCCAATCGATGGTCTTGGTGAAAAGCAAAAACAAAAAGCATCCCAAAAGAATCAAAACAGAAGATTGAGCAACCGGGCCGGCAACCTTTCCCAAGAAAAGATCAAAGAGATCCTGTCTGGGAATGGCGCCTTCTGCAAGGGTGGAAACCAGCCCTTGGGAAAATTGGGCGTGATTCCCCCAAACGGTTTGTTGACTTAACGGGACAGGATAGGTCGTCAACGCATCCGGATAAAGCACCAACATCATCCCAAAGCCCACCGCAGCAGGGTTAAAGGCGTTTTTACCATAACCGCCGAAGGGGTGTTTGGCAATGCAGATAGCGATCAGATCCGCCCCAAAAAGCAGAGAGAGAGGAACGCCTGCCGGCATCAAAAGCGAAAGGATCAACCCGGTGATCAGAGGAGAAAGATCTCCCTGCGGGCGAGGCATTTTTCGCATTTTGTAACAAATGTGATCCAAAACAAGACAGAAAAGGGCAGAGATCAGCCCGTAAAGGGGCACACACAAGCCGTAAAGCCATGCACCGGTGAGGGTGATGGGCAACAGCGCCAGAAAGAGGCATTTTTGTCTGGTTTGGGTTTCCTTTTCCAAAGGCATAACAAAAAACCTTCCTTTTTCGGTTTCGGATTAGTATAATGCAGCGGCAGCCTTTTCCATGTCGGCGCTGCCAAACAAATAGGTTCCGGCTACCAGCGTGTCTGCCCCGTTTTCCCGGGCAATCTTGCCGGTTTTATCATTGATGCCGCCATCCACTTCCAACCGGAGCGTGAGGCCCTTTTCATCACAGATCTGACGAAGACGGGCAAGTTTTTCCATACATTCGGAACGGAAAGACTGGCCGCCGAATCCGGGTTCCACCGTCATCACCAAAACCAAGTCCAGTTTTTCCAAATAGGGAAGAAGCACCGTTTCATCGGTGCCGGGCCGGATGGCAATCCCAACCTGACAGCCGCAGTTTTTGATTTCTTCGATGGTTTCATCAATATCATCGGAAGCTTCTGCGTGAAAACAGATGAGGTCGGCGCCGCTTTTTGCAAATGCAGCGGCATAGAATTTGGGATGATCGATCATTAGATGCACATCGAAAAAGAGGTTGGAAACTTTGCGAAGTGAGGCGACAAGCGGAGGGCCGAAGGTGATATTGGGGACAAAGTGACCGTCCATCACATCCAGGTGAAGCCAGGGAATATGGCAATCTTCCACCTTTTTGACCTCGTTTTTCAGGTCGGAAAAATCGGCAGCCAAAAGACTGGGAGAAAGAATCAGATTCTGCATAAAAGACACTCCTTTTCTGTTGAAAACCAAAGAGGTTGAAGCAAAATAGAAACGGGCATAAAATCACACCTAATCATAGCATAAAATTCCTTAAAAAGTCAATGGATCTCTGAGCTTCTGTATTCCTGCCGGGTGAAAAAGGAAACAGCCCCTGACAACAAAAGAAGAAAGGAGACAATCTTTCCGAAAATCGGTTGCTTTTCACGAAAAAAAAGGTATAATAAACATATGAAAAGATGCTGAGTTATGAAGGCAGAAAGGGGCGAGCAGAGTGAAGAGAAAGAGGCCGTTTCTCTCAAGACTGCTTTGCCTTATTTTTATACTATCCCTTTGCCTTACCGGCTGCGCCGCCAAAGCGCCGGTGACCGGCAATTTCTTGGCAATGGACACGCTGTTTTCCTATTCGCTTTACGGAGAAAGCACGAAGGAAGCGATAAAAGAGATCCAAAAGAAATCCGCAGAATTGGAAAAAATTTTTTCCAACACCTCTGATTCCGGTTTGCCCGCAAAGGTTTTTGACTTGACACCCGAAAAAGAATTGATATTAGAGGAAGAAGAGGCATTATTGCTGTCAGAGGCTCTTTCTTTTTCTGTGGAATCGGGCGGCGTTTTTGATGTGACTGTCGGAAACCTGAAAACCCTTTGGAATACGGCAGAAAAGAATGACAAACTGCCCGATCAGAGCGAGATTGATTTGGCAAAGAAACGGTGTGGTTTTGGTTTTTTGCAGCAAAAAGATCGGACATTGTCGGTTTTGGAAAGCGGCATTTTGTTGGATTTCGGTGGTATTGCCAAAGGATATGCGGCCGATTGCCTGCAAAAACTAATGGTTGAACATCACCTCAGCGGATTTATTTCCCTTGGGGGATGCATTGCATCTGTGGGAAAAAAGCCGGATGGAAGTTCTTTTGTCTTTGGCCTGCAGATACCAAGGACGGGGGTTTCCGGTTATTTTGCCACGCTGAAAATGCCCTTTGACGGGGTCTTATCCACCTCGGGAAATTATGAGCGTTTTTATGAAATCGACGGAAAGAAATACAGTCAGATTCTGGATCCTTTCACCGGCAGGCCGACCGAGAGCGAATTTCTTTCGGTGACAGTCTTGAGCGAGGACGGAACAGAGAGTGATGCTCTTTCCACCTGGATGATGCTTTGTTCCAAAGAAGAAGCCGTTTCTCTTGCAAAGGAATATGAGGTTTTGGTGATTCTGGTGACAAATGAAAACAAACTGCTCGTTTCCAAAGAACTGGAACCTTATTTTTCCCTGCAACCCGGTTTGGGTTATGAATTATCCTTTGTGTGATGAGGGTGGGATTTTGTATGCAAAAAAGGGAGCGCAGATTTTTTAGCCTACCGCTTTTGACCACCCTGTCGGTCCTTCTTTTTTGCTCTCTTTTGATCACTTTCCTTTTGCCGTATGTGACAGAGCAGGGAACGGTGGCAGAAATTTGGGTGGACGATCGTTTGGTGCGGCAGGTCGATCTTGTTTCAGCCGAAGAGGAGGTTTTCTCTCCTTGCGAAGGGGTTGAAATTGCCATTCGGGAACAGACGATTGGTTTCGTCTCTTCTGATTGCCCCGACCAAACCTGTGTCCACAGCGGGATGCTTTCCAAAAAGGGAGAAGTGGCTATTTGTCTGCCCAAAGGAGTTCGGATTCTTTTGGTGGCAGGCAAGGATGAAATCGATGCCATGCTTTAAGAGGGGGGAGCCGAGTATCAAAAGGCGTTTTTCTTCAAAATATGTGGCCGTTTGCGGCCTGATGCTGGCTTTGACGGTTGCTCTCTCATTTTTGGAGGGGCTTTTTCCGCCCATCCCTTTTTTGCCTGCCGGTGTGAAAATAGGGTTTGCCAATCTGCCGTTGCTTTTGTGTGTTTTTTGGGAACTGCCCGCTTTGGGAATCGGGCTTGTTTTGGTCAAATCCCTTTCTGCATTGGTGACCGGCGGTTTGATTTCTGCCCTTTTTTCTTTTTCCGGTTCTGTCTGTTCTTTTCTTTTGATGCTGCTTCTTTCCAAAGGGTTTCAAAGTCTGCCGGTGGCGGCAATCAGCATCGCCGGCGCCCTTTGCAGCAATTTGATTCAAACCTGTTTGGCCGGAATTCTTTATCAAACAGCAGGATTTTTGTTTTATTTGCCGACCCTGATTCCTTTTTCGATTTTATTCGGTGTGATCATCGGCGGCATTTGGCATTTGCTCTCTTTTCGGTTGGAAGGGCTGCGACATCAGATTTTTTCATCAAAAAGAGAAGAGAAACAGCAAACGACCCCTGTTTAATATCATTCGGAGGTGGCTTATGAATTTGGAAACAATCCGGGAAAAATTTTCTTTCCAAAAGCAACCCGGCGGAATCGATCTGCCCCATTATAAAAACACAAAGGAT
>JAFQMB010000203.1 GCA_017421095.1 Oscillospiraceae bacterium | reverse complement strand
GGGTGAAGCCAAACGCTCCCGCCGCCCCATGAGGCATATGCCCTTTGGGAATCTGATAGGCTTGGCGGATGGCTTGGGACAAGTTTTGGGGCTGACATTTCGGTTCCTGATAAAACAGCTGCATATCGGTACTCCTTTTTTATTTCTCCATCCCGAAAAGGCGCACCGCGGCAATGTTCAGCTACCATCGGTCAAGCATTCGCACCTTACCCCGTGGCAGGTTGCGGAAGGGTCACCGAGCTTGTCTCTCGCCTTCTCTGGATGGATGTTAAGTTTCTGTTATATGACGGAAAACCATGCCGATCTTTTTTCCTTGGGGACATCTCCTATATTATACGAAATGCAAATGGTTTTTCCGTTGCTCAAACGAATCATCGTAATCGGCTGTGTGTAACAAGTACTTCCTTTCGTCACTTTTTTACTCTCAAAATCGATGGCAGTGATGGTTTGTCCCAGGCAGTCTGCAAAGAAACTGCTGACATCCTGTTTCGTTTTGGCTTTTCTCATTGTGCGGTAGTCGACAATTTCATCAACATATTCTGTGACACACAGCGGCATTCCTTCACACCAAAAAACAAGAGGCTCCGCAAAACAGTTCTCGTACTGCATTTGCGGGGTTGTTATGGAAAAAATGCCTTTGCAGGCATTCTCTTCCGAGCACAAAAGAACCTGATTGATTTTTCTTCCGATACATTTGTCAAAGAAAAAAATCTGATCAATATCTTCTCCTTTTACCTGTGCGTCCATGATTTCGTACAGCGTGTGAAACAGATTGCTTTGGCAGTGGTCCTCATAGATGCATTCTGCGGCACTTTCTTTGGTGGAAACCCACCCCATCACCGTGTCGCCATCCTCTTTGTCTTCATGGGTCGGGTCGGCACCTGCTTTCAGAAGTATTTTAGCGGCATCCAGTATGTATTTGTCATAGGTGGACCAAGTAAGGCTTTTCAAACAATCTGCCCCAACACTGCCGCCGCGCCTGCCAAGGTCAAAGCCGTTCTGCAAAAACAGTTCTACAATGAAAGGCAGCCACCGGCCATCTATTTCTTCGCCCTTGAGTTCGCAATTTTCACAGTTTTCCTCTTGGCATTCTTCACAGATTAAATAAATCGACTCGTTCCCCCATGAAAGTCCCTTGATGATTTCTGAAAGAATGTTTTCCTCTTCTTTCGAATCTTTCGACGACACCGCATTAAGATTGGCGCCCGCCTGAATCATCCGGCGAATTTTGGCAAAATCGGGTGGGAATTCTGTACAGGCATCAATCAGGGCATCCTCCAGCGGCCCATAACCGTAGTCGTAAGCCATTGTTTCTTCCTCCGTTTCTGTTTTTCTCTAAGCTTATCTTACCACCCTTCCTGTCCCATAAACCGGACAGTAAAACAGCCGCCGCAGAAGGCTTTCTGCGGCGGCTGTTGAGTTTGTCATAATCTCAATCGTTTTCAATCAAATAGATGGAAAAGGGCAGGTTAAAGTTTTCGGTTGTGTAATTGTAGGGCTCGGGCTTTTTCTCCCCTTCTGTTTGTGCGGGTGGTTCCTTGGAATCCACAATGGCCACAAACCGTTTTCCTGCGTCCATCATGCGTGCAATTGATTCGTTTTTGTAACGGGTCACAAAACCGATTTTCTTTTCCTTTGTCAGATGCACCGCAATGGCCCACTCATCATATTTGTTTTGCGGTTCACGGAAAAGAATGAGTTCATCGCCCGGCTGAATGGCCAAAAGACTTTTTGTATCTTCCTCGTTTTCGATGTAATGCTGCAGCCCTGCAACCCCTGTTTTCAACACCAAAATTCTCTGTTCTTTGCGACGCTGGGTTCCGCTTTGATACATTCTGCCGCGAAAGGCACCCGGGGCTTGCTGCACCATCTTATTCATAACCCGTTCCCCTTTCAATCATTGCCCGAATTTCACGTTTTCTGTGTGCGCTTTTATCTCTTGCCATGCGCAAGCGCACCTCCAGTTCTTCCCGATAGGCTGCGGTTTTTTCCGGATCAGAAATCATTTCGGCTGCCGAATAGGGAAACTGCTGCAGCGCTTGGTTCATTTCTTCCATCAATCGCTGCGCCTCTTCCCAATATCCTTTCCATTCCTGATACGTAGAGAGTTCTTTGTTTGTTGGACAAAAG
>JAFQMB010000202.1 GCA_017421095.1 Oscillospiraceae bacterium | reverse complement strand
TTCTTCGGAATTTGAAAAGGTGGGCAGCATCCCGGTGGACAAGCTGGCTTCTTCTTTGGCAAACCTTGCCACGGAGGAAAAAAGATGAATCCGGCGAAGGAACGCATTCATCTGTTGGACGAGATCCGGGGAATTGCGGTTCTTGGAATGATTTTGCATCACTGCCTGTTTGGTTTTTGTATGTTCGGGCTGGATCTGCGTTTGCTTCGTTTTGATCTTTTGGAACGGGTTTTAGAGACGGTTTGGTTTGAATGGCTGCGGCTGCCTTTTGTGTTGGCCTTTCTTGTCATCAGCGGCATCTGCTGCAACTTTTCCAAAAGCAATTTGAAACGGGGTGTCGTTTGTTTTGCGGTAGCGATGGCAGTCACACTGGTCACCTTCTTGGTGGGAATGCCCATCAAATTCGGGATTTTGCATCTTCTGGGCATTTGTATGCTGTTGGCAGGGATATTGGAAAAGGCAAAAATCCGTCTTTCTTTTTGGTCGGTTTTTCTCTTTGGGGTTCTTTTCTTTTTGAGTTACAATCTGAAAGATGGCTCTCTCGGAATGCCGGGACTTTCCTTTTGCCTCATGCCCCAAGCACTTTATGAAACAAAATTTCTCTTTTGGCTGGGGCTTCCCGATCCGACCTTTTCCTCTTCCGATTATTTTCCCCTTCTTCCCTGGATTTTTCCTTTCTTTTCCGGGGTTTTGATCGGCCAAAAAATGAATCGGGTCGGCTGGCCGGATGAAACCAAAAAACCGCACCTCCCCTTCTTTTCCTTTTTGGGAAGACACAGCCTTTGGATTTATTTAATCCATCAACCCCTTTTCTTTGGCCTTTTCTTTTTGCTCGATCGTTTCGTCTGATATGCGGCAAACGCTGCATGATAATAAATCTTTTTTTACTAAAAGGAGTGTGTTCTGATGCGTGCTGTGATCACGGTGGTGGGCAAGGATACGGTTGGAATTCTGGCTAAAGTTTCCTCTCTCTGCGCCGCCCATAATGTGAATGTGACCGATGTGACCCAATCTATTTTACAGGATTTGTTTGTGATGGTAATGCTGGTGGATCTTTCCGGCATCCGTTCCGGCTATGCTGTATTGGCAGATGAACTGACCGCTCTGGGCAACGAAATGGGCCTTTCCATCAAGATGATGCACGAGGATATTTTCAATTCCATGCACCGGATCTAACCTTGATTACCCCCAAAAGGAGGGAGAAAAATGATCAATTTTACAGATGTGTTGGAAACCATCAAGATGATCAACGAAGAGAATCTGGATATCCGCACCATCACCATGGGCATTTCCCTTTTGGATTGCTGTGACAGCGATATCGACCGCTGTTGCCAAAAGGTTTATGATAAAATTCTGGCCAAGGCATCGAATCTGGTTGCCACCGGTGAGGCCATTGAAAAGGAATACGGTATTCCCATCATCCACAAGCGGGTGAGTGTGACCCCTGCGGCCATGGTGCTTTCTGCCTGTGAAGTGAAAGACGCAGTAAAATTCGCCAAAACACTGGATCGGGCAGCCGAGGCCATTGGAGTGAATTTCATCGGTGGTTTTTCTGCGCTGGTGACCAAAGGGTTTGCCGGTGCCGACCTGGATGTGATCCGCGCCATCCCTGAGGCACTTTCGGTGACCGAACGGGTCTGTGCCAGTGTGAATGTGGGCACCACCAAGGGCGGCATCAATATGGATGCGGTCAAACTGATGGGCGAGGTGGTCAAAGAGGCCGCTATTCGCACCAAAGACAGACAGTGCATCGGCGCTGCCAAACTGGTGGTCTTTTGCAACGCACCGGAGGACAACCCCTTTATGGCCGGTGCCTTTCACGGGGCAGGCGAAGCAGACACGGTGATCAATGTGGGTGTTTCTGGACCGGGGGTGGTGAGAAGCGCCCTGGCAAGACACCCCGAAGCCAATATCACCGAAGTGGCAGAGATTATCAAGCGCACCGCATTCAAAATCACCCGTGTTGGGCAGTTGGTGGCAAACGAGGCCTCCCGGCGGCTGGGTTGCCCTTTTGGTATTGTGGATCTTTCCCTGGCACCTACCCCGGCGGTGGGTGACTCGGTGGCTCATATTTTGGAAGAAATCGGGCTGGAAAAATGCGGTTGCCCCGGCACCACCGCCACCCTGGCGCTGCTCAACGATGCGGTGAAAAAGGGTGGTGTGATGGCTTCTTCCAAAGTGGGCGGCCTTTCCGGTGCCTTTATCCCGGTGACCGAAGATGCGGGCATGATTGCGGCGGCCGAATGTGGCAGTTTGCTGATCGAAAAACTGGAGGCTATGACGGCGGTCTGTTCGGTGGGATTGGATATGATCGTGATCCCCGGAGATGTTTCGAGCGAGACCATCGCGGCCATCATCGCAGATGAAGCGGCCATCGGCATGGTTAATTTCAAGACCACCGCCTGCCGATTGATTCCTGCCATCGGCTTGAAAGAGGGCGATCGGCTGGAATTCGGCGGTCTTTTGGGCGGCGGCCCGGTGATGCGGGTAAACACCGCCTCTCCTGCCAAATTCATCCACCGATCCGGTCAAATTCCGGCGCCTTTGCAAAGTTTGAAAAACTAAAAAAATACATAAAATTGCGCTGCCTTTTTTACAGGCAGCGCTCTTTTTTGTTTCATTTTTGCGGCGGTTTTGTTTGGATGTATATTTTCTTTTCTTTTGGAAATCCTGTTGCCAAAAGGAGGTGGAAAGCATGATCATTATTGACCGTATTTGTCTGGCGCTGGCTATTATCGGCGGCATCAACTGGGGCAGCATCGGCCTGTTCGGCTTCGATCTGGTGGCTGCGATCTTCGGCTCGCAGGATGCCCTTGGTTCCCGGATCGTCTTTGTGGCGGTGGGTTTGGCGGCCCTTTGGTGTCTGACTCTGCTGTTCCGCAGCAGAACAAGTGACCGCGGCTGACACGCAAAAGAAAAACAGCCCCGTTTTCACGGGGCTGTTTTTGGTTTTATGAAAGAGGTTATTCGGCGGTTACCACGCGACGGGCATCCAACTCTTCGGTCATCTGAGTAAGGGTCTTCTTATCCAGATTATAAATCAAGGCCAAGCCCACAAACTGCATAATCGCAGCGACCAGGAAGAGGGCGGCAACCAGAACACGAAGATTGACAGCAACCTCCCAGGAGAGCAGTGTAACGTCGATGATTTCGGCACCGGTTTCGGGGTCAATCGCGTTGTTCACATAACCCAAACTGTTCATAATCACCAAAGCAACGGCAGGACCGACGCCCTGAGCCAGTTTCCGGAAGAAGGAATGCAGAGAATAGACAACGCCTTCTTCCCGTTTGCCGGTCTTCCATTCGTTATAGTCGATGGCATCGCCCATCATAGCCCAGGAAACGGTGGAATAAATGCCAAGGCCCAAGCTGTAAACCAACTGGCAAAGGATATAAACAATCAAATCCAGACCGATGTTGTTGGGGGTGATGATAAAGAGGCCCAAACCGCCGATGATCGAGCAGATGGCACCCACCACAGAAAGTTCCTTCTTGCCGTATTTGGTGACCATTTTACGGGCAAGAGGTGTGAAGACCACAATGGGAATCATGGCAAAAAGCTGAACAATACCCGAAATCTGGGGGTTCTTGAAATAAATCTGGAACACAACAGAAACTGCGGTGGTGGCACCCTGCATTCCGATGAACATCCCCATGGCGGCGATGGTGGCACCCACAGCAGGACGGTTGTGGAAGAAGTTCTTCAAAGCTTCAACCACATTGAACTTGGGCTGTTCCTCGTTCAGGTTCACTTCGGTATCCACTCGGATCTCGGTGTTGCGGATCATAAACTGGAAGCAGATGAAGCCCAGACCGCCCATAATCAAAGCGGCCAGGAAGACCTTCCATCCGTTCAAAGAACCGTCTTCATTATACATAATGAAGGGCAGGATCACCATGGGAAGCATATTACCGACCATAGAGCCGATGCTCCGCCAGGCAGAGAGAGAAGCACGGTCGGCAGGATCTTTGGAGATCAGAGAAAGCAAGGAACCGTAAGGCACGTTGGCGATGGTATAGAACGCATCCCACACCACATAACCGGCGATAAAGATGATGGCCTTTGCCCAGGTGGGAGCACCGGGGAAGGGCAAGAAGCAGCAGGCACCGCCCACAATCAAGCCGATGGAGCCAAACCAGATATACGCCAGGAACTTGTTTCTTTTGTATTTTCTTCTGTCGGCATCAATGATGCCGCCGATCAACGGGTCGTTGATTGCATCCCAAAATTGCACGATGATCAGCAACACAGAATACCAAAGACCCATTCCCATAACCTGAGTCCAGAAAAGAGCCATAGTGCCCTTTAAAGCAAAACTCATGTTACAGCCCAAGTCACCGGCAGCATAAGAAACACTGTCTAGGATTCCAAACTTGCGGTGGCCGTTTTCATCGCGTTTCACGTTTTTAGCCATTTTATCCCTCTTTTCAAAAATTTCCCCTGTATAACACACAACAAGGGTTTGTGAAATTATAACAGTTTTTTTATCCTACCGTCAAAGCCTTTTCCTGTCTGATTTTGTCGCTTCTTCATCAATTGGTGTAAAAATCAGATATAATGTTACGGATTTTTGAACAATTGTCGTCAGAATTCACAAACCGACTCTCTGTTCTTTGGATATTTGGACAAATCAGCAAAAAACGCCCTGTCTTTTTGGCAGACAGAGCGTTTCCTGAGGGAAAATTTCATTTTTTGAACAGATGAAAATTATACCCTTATTTGAGCAATTCGATTTCGCTTAAACGGGCGCGAACCAGCTCGGCTCTGGCCTCTTCCCTTCCGCCGGCAGAAAGAAATTCGCCCTTTCCAAAAAGGATGGAAGCCTCCCCTGCGGTGATGGCCAGAGTGTTCAAAAGGCGGGGCGGCAGGCTGATACGCTTTTGGCAGATTCCAACCCGAAGCAGCGAAAGGGCTGCTTGCAATTCTTCCAAAGAAAGTCTGCGGGCAAACTGCAATTCGCCCAAGGTGCGATAGAGTCTGTCCTCAAAGCGTTCTGCCCCCTGCAGGCATTCACTTTGAGCAGCCATTTCCCGGTCAATGATCTGCCGAACAATGGTTTCCAGATTCATCGCCGCCTGCTCTTCCGTCAGGCCCAGGGTCATCCGGTTGGTGATCTGATAATCGTGTGTTGCGCCAAAGGCGCGAACCCCATAAAGCTGCATTCCCATCTTCGAGACGGTGTTGGCCAATTTGGCGGTGAGTGAAAGACGGTCCATCCCGAAAAGATGGAGCATCACAGAGGCCTGCATCCCGGTTCCCAGATGATCGGGCGAAGCAGTCAGATAGCCCAGGCGATCCTGAAAGGCAAAGGTCAGCTGTTCTTCCAGCAGATCGTCGATCTGTTGAGCCAACCGCATTGTTTTTTCACATTCCAGCCCGGCGGCGGTCACCGAAATCAACAGATGATCTTCCCCGCCGATGGCAAGGCAAACGCTCTCGTCACCGCTGACAAGCAACACCCTTCCGCCGCTTCGACGGAGGAATTCACGGCTTGCCAGGCGATGTTCCGCCAACACCATCCGCTGCAGATCTTCCGTCGTCTGCAGATCAACAGTTCGCATAGAAAGACCGAGACGATCCAATCGGGCGGCAGCCGCCGTGATCTTTTGAATGATTTCTTCCCTTTCGGTTTGATTTGTCAAATGAGAAAAGGGATAACCGCTGAGATTTCGGGCGAGCGAAACGGTGGAAGAAAGCACCACCGCATCCTCACTGCCGTTTTCTTCATACCACTTCAAAAAAATGCTCATGCCTCTTCCCCTCCCTTCGATGCCTGTTCCAGCAACCGGATCAGATCCCGAAGACGGGCGGCCTCTTCAAAAGCCTGGCTCTCTATTGCCTGTTGCAGACGCTCTTTTAACTGCATCAACCGATCGGACGGATCCGATTCTGTATGGCGGCGGGGCACTTTTCCTTTATGGACCGTTCCGGCACCGTGGAGATGATCCAGAGTGGGGCGCAATTCCCCAAAAAACACCTCATAACAATGCTCACAACCCAAACGGCCGGTCTTTGTAATCTCGTCAAAATGGCTTTCGCAGAACGGGCAGCGCTTTTTGGTGGGCTCATCGGCCACCCTGCCCGAAAGCCGGGACCGGAACAAATTTTGTTTCGGGTCGGAAAAATCGGAAAACTCCTCGGTAAAGGGATGGGAAAGATCAAAACTTTCGGCGCAACCATCGCAAAGGCAGAGCCATTTTTCCTCTCCGTCGATGATCTGATGATAACTCACCGAAGCCGGATGCTGACGGCATTTTTCACAAAGCATACATCCATCCTCCTTCTTTGGTGGGCATCCGGAAAAAGATTGAGGCAGACACCCGCTTTGACCGGATTTTCTATTCAAAATTATAAAAGAAAGGAGAAAGAAAGTCAAGAAACGCAAAAAAACAGTTGCATTTTTCAAACGAAAGCATTATAATGTATCGTGATCTCTGTTGTAATAACGAAAGAGACGGTAATTTCACAAAAGCTTCGCAGGAGCATTTTCGCCCTGCGGGAAGGAGTTTCAAACATGCCGAACATCAAGTCTGCTGAAAAAAGAGTCGAAGTCACCAGCCGCCAGAATCTGAGAAACCGTATGATCAAGAGCGAGCTCAAGACTGCTCTGAAGAAGGCCGATGCCGCCATCGCCGCCGGTAACAAGGAAGCCGTCAACGATGCTTACAGCGCCATCGATCATGCCTGCTCCAAGGGCGTTCTGCACAAGAACACTGCTGCTCGCAAAAAGGCTCAGTTTGCCAAGAAGGCTCAGTAACCTTTTAAGCCTGCGCAATGACTCGACAGAATCTCAATTTTTGAAGGATTCTGTCTGTTTGCGGGTGTAACTCAATGGCAGAGTTCCAGCTTCCCAAGCTGGCTACGCGGGTTCGATTCCCGTCACCCGCTCCAAGAAAAAAGACCTTGTCGAAAGACAAGGTCTTTTTTCAATGATATCCGTTCCTTGCGGAACGGGTGATATATCTTCGATATGATATCGCTCTGCGAGCGATGATATATGCCTGCGGCATATGAAGGAACGGATATTATATCATATTTGCGAAGCAAATATAT
>JAFQMB010000023.1 GCA_017421095.1 Oscillospiraceae bacterium | reverse complement strand
GTGGGACCGGCCGGCGAATAATGGCCTCAATCAGTAAAAAGACAAACAAACTGCCGTCCAGCGGTGCAATGGGAAACAGGTTCATCACGCCGATATTGACTGTCAAAAGGGCCATCAGGTTGAAGAAGGGCTTGAGATCCAAACTGATGGTCTGGGTGACAGCGTCGATCACGCCCACCGGTCCGGAAAGGGCGGTCATAGGCACATTTCCGACAATTAGGTCAAACAGGGTATAAATCACCTGTCTGACAAAACAAAAGGTGTTCAACGCCGCTTCCCGAATGGAAAGGAGAAGATTGTTCTTGACACCGTAAATGGAAAAATCAATCTTGATATAATGAATGCCGTCCGATTCCTCGGTGTGGAAAGGAACATTTTCCAAAAAAACCTCTTTGCCATCCCGATTGACCAAAAAGTCTACCTTTCCGTCCATATCCCGCAGCATATTATAAAAAATGTCGTTGCTGACCAGCACTTTGGTGCCGTTCACCTCTAAAATCTCGTCCTTTTCCTGCAGGCCTCCCTGGCTGTTGCTAACTGCATCTTCGGTGAAAACTGCCACCATATTGGTTCCAACCAGATCTTCACCCAGGGCAAGACCGGTTAAGAGGACAAAACCAAGCAACAGGTTCATGGTGCAGCCGGCCACCGCAATGATCATTCGTTTCCAAACCGCTTTTTTGTTGAAAGCATTTTGGTTATCGCTCTCTTCCTCTTCCCCTTCCATGGCGCAAAAGCCGCCCAGAGGAAGCAGGCGAAGAGACCAAACGGTTCCGTAAGAGGGCGTTTTCTTGTCGTTATTTTCATCCTCTTCGGAGTCAGATTTCTTTTTCTTCTTTTCTTCTTTCAAATATGCCGCTCTCTCCTGCATAAAGGCTTCGTATTCGCCCTTTTCCTGCAGTTCTTTACGCATCTTTTTGGGAATGTTGGCACGGAAAGAAAGAACTTTCGGCCCCATTCCCACAGCAAACTCATTCACCTGCACCCCAAAGATCCGGGCGGCGATAAAATGCCCGAATTCATGAAGACAGACAATCAAACCAAAAGCAAGCAACGCAACCAGCAATTTGCCGATAAAGGTAAGCACCGCGATCAAATTATAACCCTCCTGATTTCGGGAAACTTAGTCGATAATGATATGCCCCGAGGCAGCCTTTTCATGCACAAAGCTTCGCACCTCGTGATACAAGGCCATTCTTCCGGGCACCGTTTCAATCTGCAAAGAGGAAAATTTTGTCATTGCCTCTTCCACCAGGTCAGCAATTTCTAAAAAGCCAATTTTGCCTGCCAGAAACATCGCCACCGCCTCTTCATTGGCGGCATTGGCAACCCCGGGCAGAATCCCGCCCCGCCGCATAGCGTTCACACATAGATCGAGGCAACGGAAGGTTTGGGTATCGGGTTTGGCAAAAGTGATGCGGCCCAACGATATCAAATCCAACGGCTTGACATCGCAAATCATCCGTTCCGGATAGGTCAGTGCATATTGAATGGGGATTTTCATATCCGGAACCCCCATTTGGGCAATCACAGAACGGTCGGTCAATTCCACCGCCGAATGAATGATGCTTTCCCGTTGCACCACCACTTCAATCTGATCGGGCGACACATCAAACAAGTGGCAGGCTTCAATCACCTCAAGCCCCTTGTTCATCAATGTGGCAGAGTCCACCGTGATTTTTTGTCCCATAGACCAATTGGGATGAGCCAAAGCATCTGCAACGGTCACTTTTGTTAATTCTTCCCGCTTTTTTCCGAAAAACGGGCCGCCGGATGCGGTCAAAATAATCTTTTGCAGGCTCTTTTCCGGGCAACCCTGCAGACATTGGAAAATAGCGGAATGTTCACTGTCTACCGGCAAAATGGAAACCCGATTCTTTTTTGCCGCTTCCATCACCAATTCGCCGCCGGCTACAAGGGATTCTTTGTTGGCGAGGGCCAATGTGTTTCCTGCACCGATTGCTGCCATGGTAAGCGGAAGACCTGCCATTCCCACCACAGCATTGAGTACCACATCACAAGATGTGGCCGCCAAATCACAAAGGGCCTCTTTCCCTGCGGTAACGGAAATATCGGTGTCTGCCAGTAATGCCTGCAAATCCGAGCGCAGATCTTCTCTGGCAACACAAACCGTCTTGGGCTTCAACAGCCTTGCCTGCTCCGCCAAAAGACGAATATTGCTGCCGGCCGAAAGACCAACGATCTGATAGTGATGTTGCAGACAAACCTCGATGGTCTGGGTGCCGATGGAACCGGTGGAACCCAGCAAAACGATCTGTTTCATCAATTTCGCCTCCTATTCGGTCGGTCTAAAAAGAACACGAAAAGGCCGCACACCGGAATCTTCAAACTCGGTGTACCGCCTTTTTCTCATATCAAATTCTTTCTTCAGGACAGCAGATGACCGCCCTGCAGCAAAAAAATCGCCAAGGCAGACATAGTCCAAAGGGCGCTGTCAAAACGATCCAAAATACCGCCGTGTCCGGGCATAATCCAGCCAAAATCCTTGATCCCCGTCTGTCTTTTGACCACACTGGCGCTCAAATCGCCAAATACACCAAGCGGCGCCAACACCAGCGAAACCAAAATGATCCAAAGATAGTTTACCTGCACTTTGGTATCGCCTGCAAAAAGGCTGTTATAGATCAAACTGTATACAAAACTTAACAAGACCATTCCCAGCACCGCTGTAACGATCCCACCAACGAAGCCTTCCACGCTCTTTTTGGGAGAAATCTTCGGTGCAAGTTTGTGTTTTCCGAACTTACAGCCGATAAAATAGGCGCCGATATCGGAAAACCAAGCGCCGCCAAGGGCGGCAAGTACGTAATAAATACCGTGGGGCTGCACCCGATCCCGGAAAATCAAGAGAGAAGAAAAACAAAGGGAAATCATAAGGGGCGCAAAAAAGGTGGTCGCCACCTGATTGAAATGAACGGTATCATGTTTCTTCAGCAACACCAGGAACAGATAGAACAAAATAATTGCCGGCGGAAGAATCGCAACGCCCAAATCAAAGTGAAAGGAAAAAGGAGTCCAAAATGCGAGCAAAATTCCCGGAACAACAAGGAACGGATCAGAGGCGATTTTGGTTTCATTCAGCAGTTCATAAACTGCCAAACCGGAAAGAAGCATCACAACGATCTCGACAACAAAAGGCAGATAAAAACCGAACAACACTGCCACCATAATCAGAATGCCAATCAAGGAAGAAATGATTCTTGTTTTCATCACACACTTCTCCTTTTTGATTGGGTGGTATTCTTCAGTCCGCCAAATCGGCGTTCTCTGTTGCCGAACGAAGCGATGGCAAGATCAAGATCCGCTTCTTTAAAGTCAGGCCAGAGTGTATCGGTAAAATAAAACTCTGCATAAGCCGCCTGCCAAAGCAGAAAATTGGAAATGCGCTGTTCTCCGCCGGGTCGGATAAACAGATCCAGCGCCGGCAAAAAAGGAGCATCCAAACGGTCGGTAATATCCCCTTCTGTCAAATCTGCGGCTTCGCGCACACCTTCGACACATTCTTTGGCAAGGGAACGAACAGCCCGCAGAATCTCATCCCGTCCACCGTAATTGATGGCCATATTGACCACAAGGCCGGTGGCAGAAAGACTGTCTTTCTCTGCCTTTTCCATCAGCTCCTGCAAATCCGGAGCAAGACGGCTTCTGTCGCCGGAAAAGACCAATCGGATGTTCTCTTTCTGAAAAGCGGATGTGTTTTTCAAATAACTCCGCAGTTCGTTCATCAAACCGTCCACCTCGTCCTTTGGACGATTCCAGTTTTCGGTGGAAAAAGCATAAACCGTCAGGGCGCCGATTCCCAGTTTGTTGCAATAGCGAGCCATATCCTGAAACACCTTGGCGCCGGCTTTATGTCCGGCAAACCGAGGCAGGCCCTGTTTTTGTGCCCATCTGCCGTTACCGTCCATCACAATGGCGATATGACGGGGCAGATTTCCTGCTTGGCTCATGACGGTTTCGCTCCTTCCTTTAGATTTCTTGACAGAAATTTAAATCAAACAGTCTTCAGATGGCCATAATCTCGTTTTCTTTGACCTTTACCATCTCGTCCACCTCTTTGCAATACTTATCGGTGGCTTTTTGGGTATCCTTTTCGGCATTGGCAAGATCATCTTCGGTGATCAGGCCTTCCTTCTTCTGCTTTTTCAGATCGTCCAGTGCATCTCTGCGGATGTTCCGAATGGCAACTTTGGCATCTTCCCCTTCTTTGCGAACCTGACGGGAAAGTTCTTTTCTGCGTTCTTCCGTAGGCTGCGGGAAAGTGATTCGCAAAACCTTGCCGTCATTCACGGGGTTCACGCCCAGATCACTGGCCTGAATGGCCTTTTCGATCAGTTTCAGGGCGCTGGCATCCCAGGGCTGAATCACAAGCAGTCTGGGCTCCGGAACAGAAACACCGGCCATCTGGTTGATGGGAGTGGGGGTGCC
>JAFQMB010000201.1 GCA_017421095.1 Oscillospiraceae bacterium | reverse complement strand
CACGTCGCCGCATTCTACATAGTTGCCGGCAGAAACGCTGCCTCCCACGCCGCCGCATTCCACATACCCGTCGCTTGTGATACCACCGTTCACATCGCCGCACTCCACATAGCCATCGTTTGTGACGTTTCCACCTACATCGCCACACTCCACATAGCCATCGCAGGTGACGTTTCCGCCCACATCGCCGCATTCCACATAGCTGTCGCAGGTGATGCTGCCGCCCACATCACCGCATTCCACATAACTGTCGCAAGTGATGCTGCCGCCCACGTCGCCGCATTCCACATAGCCGCCCGAAACAGACACATCTCCTGCAACGGTGTCACAGCAAAGATTCAGATAACAGGTCAGATTTTGGATTTCCCCACGAATGGTAATCTCCGGAAGCTGCTTCAGAATTTTCTGATCGCAGACCATATGGTCCCCCCGCCAAACTTCGAGATAATAATCTTTCGGATTCCGCGTTGTTCTTTGCGCGGAGGATTTTTCGGTTTCTTCTTTTTTGTCGGAAGACACCGTTGCCGATGCCATTTGTGATTGGTCGGGCAAAGATGTTTCTCTTCCGAAAAGAAAATCGATGCTGACGTTAAAAAGATCTGCCAGAATAGGAAGGAAGGCCGGGTCGGGACAAGCCTTTCCGTTTTCCCATTTGCTCACCGCCTGATAGGTGATGTGAAATCGGGCGGCCAGCTCCTCTTGGGTCATTCCTGCTTTTTTTCGAAGAGATGCAATATTTTCCCCCAATATTTGCGTGGGGTCTGTTTTTTGATTTTTGAATTCAAAGAAGCTCATAAATACACCCTGCTTTCTTTCCAAGATTATTAAAATAAGGCTGTCAAAGCCGGGGTGCGCGCCGCCCCGGCCTTGGTGATACTATGGTAACGAAACGGTCAAAATTTGTCCATCGATTATCGGTTGCATTTTGGATGCAACCTGCAGTTGAGCAGAAAAACCGCCTATTGTCAGCGTTTTGCTGAAAGAAAAAATGTTTTGTTTTTGGAAAAAAGAAAGCGCAAAGCAAAACAAAAGACGGCAAGAGAGAGAAAAAACCGCTTTTATGCAACTGCAGGTTGAGATTCTTCAAAAAGAAAAGGCGGCTGCCGAAAGCAACCGCCAAAAAAACAATCCCGTGTTATTGCTGTTCATCGCCTTCGATGTGGATATTCAGTTCCACACCCTGATCTTCAGCAGGTTCTTCTGTTTCTTCACAGCAAAGATCGTCGCAGAAATCATCGCAATCGCAGTCATAATCCTCCGAGTCCAGATCAAAATCTTCGCAGAAATCGGGTTCATCCTCACAGTCGCAGCAACAGCAAGCGTTTTTGCGTTCCAAAAGTTTCCAAACGCCATAGGCGGCGCCGGCGATGGCGGCAGCGGCAGCGATGCAGCCCACGGTGATGGCAAGGGTGTTCTTTTTCATTTCTGATCCTTCCTTTCATTATGAGGGTGCAGCTTCCGGCTGCTTCAATGCCATTATACCCCACTTGACGCAAAAAAACAAGCCGCCGGGCAAAAGTTTCCCAAAACCGCCAAAAAAGAAGCCGGGTTTTCTTTGGGATAACGAAAAAAGAAAGGAACAAAATCTTGCATTAGAAGAAAAAATAGGGTATGATAAAGGGGCTGCAGGTGTTTTTATCTGCTGTGGTCAGTTCGCAAAATCCTGACCTTAAAAAAATACTAAGGAGCATCAAAAAGTGAAAAGAACCAATCAAAAAATCAGGAGTATGGCTTTCTGCGCGCTTCTTGCCGCCCTTTACACCGTTGCCAGTCTGGCCGTTCCCGCCGCTTCCTTTGGGATGATGCAGCTGCGCCTGGGCGAGGTTTTCACCCTCTTTGCCGCCGCAACACCCCTTGCCATCCCGGCTTTGACCCTCGGTTGTTTTTTAACCAATCTGATCGGGTTGTTTTTGGGGTTGACCTTTCCGCCGGATCTTCTTTTTGGCACTTTGGCAACCCTTTTGGCTGCTGTTTGCAGCTATCTTTTGCGTCGGGTGAGATTTCGGAATGTTCCGTTTTTGATCTGGTTGCCGCCGGTGTTTTTCAACGGGCTTTTG
>JAFQMB010000200.1 GCA_017421095.1 Oscillospiraceae bacterium | reverse complement strand
GGGTCTGCTTCTGATGATCCCCAACATGTATAAAATCGCCGGCGAATTGCTGCCCGGTGTCTTCCATGTGTCTGCCCGTTGTGTGGCCAGCCATGCGTTGAACATCTTCGGTGACCATTCCGACGTGTATGCCTGCCGTCAGACCGGTTTTGCTATGTTGGCTTCCAACAACCAGCAGGAAGTGATGGACCTGGGTGCTGTTGCTCACCTTTCCGCCATCAAGGGCCGCGTTCCTTTCCTGCATTTCTTTGACGGTTTCCGCACCAGCCACGAGATCCAGAAGATTGAAACCTGGGATTATGACGAACTGAAGGAAATGGTGGATATGGATGCCATTCAGGCCTTCCGTGACCACGCTATGAATCCCCAGCATCCCATCCTGAAGGGAACTGCTCAGAACCCCGATATCTTCTTCCAGGCAAGAGAGGCCTGCAACAGCTATTACAATGCTGTTCCCGCCATTGTGGAAGAATATATGAATGAAGTCAACCGCCGCATCGGCACCAACTATCAGCTCTTCAACTATTACGGTGCCGAAGATGCCGAGCATGTGATCGTTGCCATGGGCAGCGTCTGCAACACGGTGGAAGAAACCATCGACTATTTCAACGCCAAGGGCGAGAAATACGGTCTGGTAAAGGTCCACCTCTATCGTCCCTTCTCGATGGAACATCTGCTGGCTTCTCTGCCCGAGAGCGTGAAGACCATCTCTGTTCTGGACCGCACCAAGGAACCCGGCGCACAGGGCGAACCCCTTTATCTGGATGTTGTTGCCGCTCTGCGTGGCAGCAAGTTCGATTCCGTCACCGTTTTGGGCGGCCGTTACGGTCTGGGCAGCAAGGAAGTTTATCCTGCTGACATCGCCAGCGTGTTTGACAATGCCAAGGGCGCCAAGAAGAACGGTTTCACCATCTCCATTGTGGACGATGTGACCAACCTTTCTCTGCCTGTGGGCGAATCCATCGACACCACCCCTGCCGGCACCACCAGCTGCAAATTCTGGGGTCTGGGTTCCGACGGTACCGTTGGTGCCAACAAGAACTCCATCAAGATCATCGGCGACCATACCGATATGTATGCCCAGGCTTATTTCGCTTATGACTCCAAGAAGTCCGGCGGCGTGACCGTTTCTCACCTGCGTTTCGGCCACACCCCCATCAAGAGCGAATATCTGGTGAACAAGGCCGACTTTGTTGCCTGCCACAACCCCTCTTATGTGACCAAGTATGATATGGTCAGCGATGTGAAACCCGGCGGCACCTTCCTTCTGAACTGCCAGTGGAAGCCTGAAGAACTGGGTGAACATCTGCCCGCTGAAATGAAGCGTTATCTGGCCAAAAACAACATCAACTTCTATATCATCGACGCCATCAGCATTGCCAGAGAAATCGGTCTGGGCGGCCGTACCAACACCGTTTTGCAGTCTGCCTTCTTCCGTCTGGCTGACATCATTCCCGCTGCTGACGCTGCCCAGTATATGAAGGATGCTGCGACCGCTTCCTTCTCTAAGAAGGGCGATGCCATCGTCAAGATGAACCACGACGCCATCGATCAGGGTGCTGAGCATCTGGTCAAGGTGGAAGTGCCTGCTGAATGGGCCAACGCTGTGGAAGAGAAAGAGGCTGTGAAGGCCACCGGCGACCGCAAGGATCTGGTGGACTTTGTGAACAACCTTTTGATCCCCATGAACGCCCAGAAGGGCGACAAACTGCCCGTTTCCGCCTTCACCCATATGGCAGACGGTATCTTCCCCACCGGCTCTTCTGCTTATGAAAAGCGCGGCATCGCAGTGGATGTCCCCGCCTGGACTCCTGAAAACTGCATCCAGTGCAACTTCTGCGCCTATGTCTGCCCCCACGCTGTCATCCGTCCCGTTGTGATGACCGCCGAAGAAGCCGCCAACGCTCCCGAAGGCACCAAGCTGGCCGATTGCACCGGCCTGCCCGGCATGAAGTTCGCCATGACCGTTTCTGTTCTGGACTGCACCGGCTGCGGCTCTTGTGTGAATGTCTGCCCCGGTAAGAAGGGCGTGAAGGCTTTGGCCATGCAGGCCCTGGCCGATCAGGAAGAACAGCAGGATGTCTTCGCCTATGGCCACAGCCTGCCTGAAAAGCCTGAAGTCAACGAAAAGTTCAAGGAAACCACCGTCAAGGGCAGCCAGTTCAAACAGCCCCTGCTCGAGTTCTCCGGCGCCTGTGCCGGCTGCGGCGAACCTCCTTATGCCAAGCTGGCCACCCAGCTCTTCGGCGATCGGATGTATATCGCCAACGCCACCGGTTGTTCCTCCATCTGGGGTGGCTCTGCTCCCTCCACTCCTTACACCGTCAACAAGGAAGGCCACGGTCCCGCTTGGGCAAACAGCCTCTTTGAAGATAACGCTGAATACGGTTACGGTATGTTCCTGGCTCAGGACACCCTGCGCAAACGTCTGATGAGCAAGGTGGAAGCTTTGAAGGAAAATGCTTCTGAAGAAATGAACACCGTGATCGACAATTATCTGAACACCGCAGAAGACGGCAAGGCCAACGCCATCGCCACCAAGGAACTGGTCAAGGCTCTGTCTGCCTGCGGCTGTGAAGCCGGCCAGGAAATCCTGAAGAACAAGGATTATCTGAACAAGAAGTCCTGCTGGATCTTCGGCGGCGACGGTTGGGCTTATGACATCGGTTTCGGCGGTCTGGATCATGTTCTGGCCTCTCATCAGAATGTGAACATTCTGGTCTTCGACACCGAGGTTTATTCCAACACCGGCGGTCAGTCCTCCAAGTCCACTCCCACCGGCGCTGTGGCCAAGTTTGCCGCTGCCGGTAAAGAGGTCAAGAAAAAGGATCTTGCCGCCATCGCTATGACCTATGGTTATGTGTATGTGGCTCAGGTTGCCATGGGTGCTGACTTCAATCAGTGCATGAAGGCCTTTGTGGAGGCCGAAAGCTATGATGGTCCTTCCATCATCATCGCCTATGCTCCCTGCATCAACCACGGCATCAAGGGTGGCCTTTCCACTCCTCAGGATGAGATCAAGAAGGCTGTTGCCGCCGGTTACTGGCACAACTTCCGCTATGATCCCAGACTGGCCGAGGAAGGCAAGAACCCCTTCCAGCTGGACAGCAAGGCTCCTTCTGCCAGCTATCAGGACTTCATCAACGGCGAGGTTCGTTACACCTCTTTGAAGAAACTCTTCCCCGACCGTGCAGACGATCTGTTTGCCAAGGCCGAAGCTTCTGCTGCTGAGAAGTATAACCGTCTGGTTGACCTGGCCAAGAACGACTAAGGCTTCTTTGCCCGATTCCGTTTTTAGCACAACCGCCCCACCCTTTGCTCAAAGGGTGGGGCGGTTTTCTTGTTCTTTCTTCTTGGTTGACAAGAGAGAATACCGATGGATCGCTTTGCCGCATTTTTCCCTTTCTTACAAGAAAAATCTCCCCGTCATACTTTATCCTTTCACCTCTTCCGTGAAGAGGCTTTGATCATCCGTCAAACAGCTCTTTCTTTGGGGGAAAGCCGAAAAATCGGGATCTTTTCTTCCTCATCACGTAAAAGAAGGATACTTCTTTTTTCTTTGGGAAAAATAAAAAACAAAAAGCCGGCAGAATATCTGCCGGCAGAGAAAACAAACCTAATTTTTATTTTTTCTTTTTTTCTTTGGAAAAGCCCATCAAAAGACGCAAAGTAGTCCCAATGACGGTGCCCAACACCAGCGCCGCCAAACAGGCTGCCACAAGCCCCATCCACTGCTCCCAAACAGGAAGCGTTTTGAACCATTCCATCTTTCCTCGTTCCTTTCCCAGACACTTTCACACGGTTTCTTTGATTATAACACCCGAAAAAGCAAATGTCAATTTTTCTTTCCCACCGTCGAACAGGCGCCTTTCTCTTTCAAAAAAGTCGAAAAAATTTCTCTTTCCTTTTGAAATTCGGCCATTTTCGTCTGTTTTAATATGGTTTTAGAAAATTTCTCTTGATAATTTCAATTTATAAGGAGCAAATCTTTATTTTCCTCCTTATATCTTGATATTTCTCCTGTTTTCTCGTTTGACTTTCACTCCTCTTTTCTTTATAATGCCACACGGTCAGCAGAAAACCCATCTCCGTTATGAGACCTGAGGGCAAAAGTTTTTTTATTTTGCCGTTCACCATCAGAAAGTGAGGGATTCGATGCATTCCTATTCCGAAAAGGAAGGGCACCTGATACGGCGGCTTCTTGCCAAACTGCCGAAACGGGTTTACGCCTTCCTGCTCTGTGGGCTGTTGCTGTTTTTTGTGATTGCGGCAACCTCTCCTATGAGCCAAGTTTATGTGATCGCCGAAGGCGATCAGCAGACGGTCATCCACACCGCGGGGAAAACCACCCATGAACTGCTGGATTTGGCCGATAAAAAATTAGAAGAAAAAGATGTGGTGCAGCGCACCTCTTCCGCCTTTGGACACGACACTCTGACCATTTATCGCGCCTATTCGGTGCGGATCGAAGCCGATGGGGTGGAAAAAGATGTGATCCTCGCCTATGGGGATGTGGCCGATGCTTTGGCCCTGGGTGGTGTGACCCTCTCCGGTGAGGATTTTATCAGCGTGGATCTGAAAGCCGAAACCCAACCCGATATGGAGATCGTGGTCAACCGTGTAGGCTACGAAGAACGGGTGGTTTATGAAGACATTCCCTATGAAACCGAATACACCACCACCTACCTTTTGGGTCTCGGTAGCAGCCGGGTGGTGAGCGTGGGAATGAACGGCAAACAGAAACTGGTTTACCGGGATAAGATCGTGGACGGTAAAGTGGTAGAAACCGAACTGGTTTCCACCAAGATCGTCAGCCTGCCCAAAACCCAGGTAATTGCCAACGGCATCTCGCACCGCACTCCCCATTCCCTGATTGAGCCTCCGGCTGATTTCAAGTTGGATGCTTCCGGTGTTCCCACCAATTACCGTTATGTGATTACCAACGCCATCAGCACCGCATACAGCGCCCAGGCCGGCAGTTATACCGCCAGCGGAATGCGCGCCTTCCAGGGAACGGTGGCAGTGGATCCCAAGGTGATCCCCTATGGCACCCATTTGTATATCACCTCGGCCGACGGCAAATATGTTTACGGTTACGCCATTGCCGCCGATACCGGAACTGCCCTGCGTGATGGAATTATCGATGTGGACCTCTTCTTTAACACCTATGAAGGCAGCTGCCGCTGGGGAAAGAAAAAGGTCAATATCTATGTGCTGGACTGATTGAAACCCAATTTGTTTCACCCAATCAAAAGAGAGAAGCCAAGCGCTTCTCTCTTTTTTGTTTTGTGAGAAGGGCGTCTCGACTTGTATCCTCACCGAAGATTGAAGTTTTAAACAATTTATGGTATAATGAATTTAAAGATTAGTTAATAGGAGAATTGCTTATGACTAAGAAAAACCGAATAGAATACTTAGTGTGTACATTGAGTGTTGTTGTTACCGGATTCATTATTTATGGACTCATTGCAAGTCAACAACCGCTTGTGAATGAAAGCAAATTACAATCTTTTTTGCTTTTTGGTTGCTTGGGCGGTTTTGGGTTTAGCGCCATAGTTTCTACCATTATACTTTCCGTAGGCTTTTTTAAGAAACGAGGATTCGGTTTTAAAATTATCGCATCCATTTTGTGGCCTATCACTTTTGCCGTATGTGTATATGCGGGTATATTTTCTTACCTCCCTTATCAAATATACAATATTGTAAAAATCGTATCTTTAACGCAGAAAGAAAAAAGACAAAAAGAGTTAGCGAATCCTACTACAGAAGATTAAATTTTACAATTTAATGCGAAACCACCCTTTGATTTTTAACTGTCATTGGGTGGTTTTAAAATTTACATCAAATCATTTTTCAACACAAAAAGAAACTCCCGAAGCCAAAACAGCTTCGGGAGTTGTTTGTTGCCGTATTTCGCAGCAGCCAGGTTATCTCTTGGAGAACTGGGGTGCGCGACGAGCAGCTTTCAGACCGTACTTCTTACGTTCCTTCATACGAGGATCGCGAGTCAGGAAACCGGCCTTCTTCAGCTCGGGACGATAGTTGGGGTCAGCCAGAAGCAGAGCTCTGGAAAGACCGTGGCGGATAGCGCCGGCCTGGCCGGTAACGCCGCCGCCGGCGACGGTGCAGATGATATCAAACTTGCCCATGTTGCCGGTGAGCTCCAGGGGCTGACGAACGATCAGCTTGAGGGTGTCAAGACCGAAGTAATCATCGATATCACGGTTGTTGATGGTGATGGTGCCGTTGCCGCCCGGGATCAGACGGACACGGGCAACCGAGCTCTTTCTTCTGCCGGTACCGTAAAAATAAGGTTTGGTTTCGTACATTTAAGGTTGCCTCCTTCCGTTAAAATGCCCAGACTTCAGGCTTCTGAGCGGTCTGCTCATGGTTTTCGCCCTTATAAACACGCAGGCGGGTGGCACAGGTGCGGCCCAGAGAATTCTTGGGAAGCATCCCTTCCACAGCCATCTTCATGGCCTTTTCAGGATTGGTGGCCATCAAGGTGTCATAACGGGTTTCCTTCAGGTGGCCGATCCAGCCGGTGTGATGACGCTCAAATTTCTGGGTCAGCTTGTTACCGGTCAGAACGGTCTTTTCGCAGTTGATGATGATCACGTTGTCGCCACAGTCAGCATGGGGAGCAAAGGTGACCTTATTCTTGCCGCGGAGCAGATTAGCAGCTTCCACAGCGACCTTGCCCATGGGACGGCCGGCAGCATCGATGACATACCACTTGCGCACGATCGAGTTGGTGTTCGGCATAGTCGTAGACATGTTCAGTTCCTCCTTATTTTGAGTTGCTGCTGTCTTTTATATGGCCGGCGATCCATCCGCTTACACCCGCATCCACGGGAGTCAGACGGACGATGACACGAGCATAAGCCCATGGATCTGTCGCCCACTTTTACACAGCGCTCCGCTATTATACAACACCCGTTTTCCCCTGTCAAGCAGTTTTTTCAAAATTTTCATCCGCCACCGACCTATCTTTCATTTTCGCCTATTTTCTCTTGTTTTCTCTTGTTTTCTCACAACTCATTTCACTTTTTTTGTTTTATATCCTCTGCAAAACACCCTTCACTGCCCTTTATTACAAAAAAATATCGCCGTACCAAAAACGGCACGGCGACAGGCCTTTCAGTCATTTGCTTTTTTATGCTCATAGAGTTTGGCAAGGCCGCCCTCAGAGGTTTCTCTGTAAAGACGGGAGAGATCCAGCCCGGTTTGATACATCGTCTTCACAATGATATCAAAAGAGATCTTGCGGCTGTCCGAAAGGAAATTCGCCAAACTCAGGGCGTTGATGGCCCGCATGGCAGCAACGGCATTTCGCTCGATGCAAGGGATCTGCACCAACCCGCAGACCGGGTCACAGGTGAGGCCCAGATGGTGTTCCAGAGCGATTTCGGCGGCATATTCGATCTGATCGATACCCATTTCATAAAGTTCTGCCAACGCGGTGGCAGCCATGGAACAGGCGGTTCCGATCTCGGCCTGGCAGCCGCATTCCGCCCCGGAGATGGAGGCATTGGTGCGAACAATATTCCCCACCAGCCCGGCAACCGCCAGCGCCCGGATGACAGCATCGTCTGAAAAATGGTTCTTCTCCTGCATATATTTGAGCACCGCAGGAAGCACCCCACAGGCGCCACAGGTGGGGGCGGTCACAATCAGGCCACAGTCGGCGTTCTGTTCGCTCACCGCAAAGGC
>JAFQMB010000022.1 GCA_017421095.1 Oscillospiraceae bacterium | reverse complement strand
TCGGGCGGGCTTTTTTGTTTCCGGTGCTGTTTTTATTTCTCTTCTTCGGTGGTAAAGTCGATGAAGGTGCCCTCGCTGCCCATCACCTGAGGCAGTTTACCGTCCCATTTTTCGATCTTGGCATATTCCAACACCGAATCGGTCAAAGACTTATTCAACACATCGTTGGCGGCTGCTTCGGCTTCGGCCTTGATGCGAATGGTTTCAGCCTCGGCTTCGGCGTTGGTGATAGCCGTCTGCTTTTCGGTTTCGGCCTTCAAAAGCTGCTGCTGGGCCACCTGTTTTTCTTCGATGGCGGTGATAAAGGCCTCGGAAAAATCATAGTTGACGATGTTCACATCGGTCACATAAAGGCCGATGCCGTTGAGCTTCTCGTTGAGCCCTTCCACCAGGCCCTCCGAGATCAGCGCCCGGTTGGTCACGCTCTCTTCTGCGGTGTAAAGGGCGGTGATGGCTTTGAGCACCTCGTTGACCGCAGGTGTCACCAGCACATCCTCATATCCGGCACCGATGTTTTTATAGATGCTGTAAGATTTGGAAGTGTCCACCCGATAGTTGATGGCGAGTTTGGTGCTGACCGTCTGCAGGTCTTTAGAGAAGGCCTCGGTATCCACCTCTAATTTCACGATGCGGTTGTCGATCATTACCACCTGCTGCGCAAAGGGGATTTTGAAGTGCAGCCCCTCCTGCAAAACGCCCTCGTCCACCTTACCCAAGGTGACCACCACGCCGGTGTGACCGGGCCGGACAATCACAAAACTGTTGGCTGCCAAAACCAGAACCACCAAAACCAAAATGACAGCGATCACAATTTTTTTCATCTTTTTGCCGTTCATATTCACATTGATAACCTTTTCCATTGCTGTTATCCTCCTTGTGTTTCCCGGTTTTTTCCGGTTGATTCAACACTATCACTTTCCCCTTTTCTTGTCAAGATACTGTCTGTGTCCGAACGGAAAACTTTTCCACCGATTTTGTCTAAAAAATGAACAACCTCCACCCCAAACGGCAGTGGAGATTGTTCCCTATCAGCAGACGGAGCCTTTTTAGATGTTCCGAGAATAAACGCTCATTCCCACGCCCGAATCCTGCACCAGAATATCCGACGGAAAGGCCGCAAATTTGACCGTCACATAAAAATCTCCCGCCGCCCCGGAAATGTTCGTGATCTGCAACAAATAGATCACCCAAAACCAGTTTTCAGATACCAGCAGATTTAACACGCCAAACAGAACAAAGAAAACCGCCACCGGTGCCATGGCAATCAAAAGGTAACTGCTTTTATCATAATAATCTTCACTGCCGGCGAAAGCATATAAACCGGTAAAACCGTATTTTACCTTTTTGGTGCCGCAAAGTTTCATGGTGATTCCGTGGACAGCTTCGTGCAAAAAGATATACAAAATCATTCCGCCAAGTAAAGCCGCAAAACGGATGGTATAAGGACCGAGCCCCTCTGAAAGATCAAACAGCGACGTAATCGGGACAACAAAATGCATCGGAACTGCCATCCCCACACCGATCAGCAGCGCCAACAGATTGACCAGCAACGCTTTCTTTTTTTCCTTTTGCAAATGCAACGAATAAATTTTTTGATAGCCTTCCGGCAGGGTTTCAAATGCTTTCATCCTTCCCCCTCCTTTTCATCCTAAGGATACCACATCCCATTTGTGATTGCAACAAAATCCGCCCGACACATAAAATCTCATCATAACGTATGCTTTATCGCCATAAAAAAAGGCCCCACTCTCGTGGAGCCTTTTGCTTTTTTGACGAAAAGAAGCCTGTTAAAATTTTCCGCTTCTATGTCGTTCGGAAAGAAAATGCGGCTTGTCACCGTTTTCAGGATAAAGATAATCACTAAATCTTTGTGGTCCGATTTCCATTAACTTCTTCAAATCATCTTATTAAGCAGAACAACCTGCAAGCAAACAACCGTTTTCGCCAATCCTATTTTACAGCGCAACAAATCAATGTTCGGCACCACCTGCGGAAACTCAATAAATGCCGCAATCATTTCATCATCCGGATCTTCGTTTTTCCATTCAAAACTATGCCCATACGTAATATGCGTTTTGTTGTAATACGCAAAAGATGCAATCAGCACCAACTTGCTGTGATACCAACTCAGCACTTCCCTGTCATTCAAATCCACATCCTGATCCACAAACATCATATATTCATTATTGAATCCAACAGTATTCGGAACTCTTGGCATTTTATAGTCGCTTGCTCCCATTGTTACAAGTTTCCAAAACGGATATTTTTCATTTGGCGCAAACAAAAGAACATCAATATGAATTCCATTATCGACAACAGGATGCAATACCAAACAATCTTTCTGTTCAAAATGCTTATCGATGTGTTTCATAAAAGCATCCATTTCTTTTTTTCTCATCAAAAATCACATCCTTTTTGTTATTGCAATCCTGTATCGGGGCGGTTATCGGTTGATCAGGCTTCTTCCTTCCCACTCTGCATCGCCGTTTATGCCCATCACAGCCGCGATTGTGGGAGCGATATCCAAAAGCGAAGCCTTTTCCGCATTCTCTCCCGGCTCAAAATCCGGGCCATAGAAAAACAGCGGAATGGTCATATCTTCCGGCAGTTCGGTTCCGTGCATCCGATCGTGGCCGCCGTGGTCTGCCATGAGAATAACCGAATATTCCTCGCCAAACCGTTCCATCATCCGCCGGACATTGTCGATGGCGATGGAGATGCGTTTCAAATATTCCTCGCTCATCCAACCGTTATCGTGACCGCCCTTTTCGTCGGTGTCTACCAGATAAAGAAAAACAAAGTCCGGCTTGCGGGCCAAAATCAGTTCCTCGGCTGCATCGGTCAAAAGCGTGTCCACACTCTCGTCGGTGTAAGAATCAATATAGGTGGCATATTTCAAACTCCCCGGGCTGGCAATATCCCGCAAGGGTTCCCAACCGTAAAACATAGCCGAAACACCGCCGGAAACACGGATTTTTTCAAAAATTCCCTCAACCGGCCGCACCTGAGGCACATAGGTGTTGGACAAAATCCCGTGTCTTTGCGGCGTCACGGAATGGGTCATGGAAAAATGGCAGGGAAAGGTCACCGAAGGGGTCATAGAACTTGCATGATAGGTATAACTGCAGATGCGCTCCAACTCGGCCACATAAGGGTTGCCGCAAGCCTTCAAGCCATCCGGCCGCATTCCGTCGATGGAAATCAAAATCACTTTTTTCTTCATCATATCACCGCCTTGGGGTCATTATATCACAGGCCTTTTTTCCTTTGCAAGAAAAACCTCCGCCTTCAAACGAAAGCGGAGGTGTTACACAATTTTTTATTGCTGATTTTCATCCAACGGGGTGTTTTCCGTTTCGGCAACGATTTCTTCGACTTGTCCGATTTCGGAAATAACCGGCTCTTCCTCCGGAAGTTTTTTGAGTTTGGCGGCGGCAATGAT
>JAFQMB010000199.1 GCA_017421095.1 Oscillospiraceae bacterium | reverse complement strand
GAGGAAAACGGCGGTGTTTTGTATTTCACCGATGTTTACGGCCGTCCCTGCGAACAATTGGAGCACGATATGAAACTTTGGTGGGTGCACAATGAATGCCTCATCGCGCTGCTGATGGCTTATAACCTGACCGGCGACGAATATTATGCCCAGTGGTATGAAAAGATGCACGAATATGTCTTCACTCATTTCCCCGACGAAGAATTCGGCGAATGGTATGGCTATCTGCATCGTGACGGCAGTGTTTCTCACACTCAGAAGGGTTCTCTCTGGAAGGGCCCCTATCATCTGCCTCGCTGCCTGATGTTCTGCGAACAGATCCTGGCCGCCACCGAAAAGGGCGAAAAGGTCCGTCCTCTGCTGTAAGTTTATAAAATCAAAGGAAATACCCCCGAGCAGAAAGGCTCGGGGGTTTCTTCTTTGGTTCTGAAAATAAAAAGATGCCGGATCGGATCAGTTTTGGATGCTTTCTCTTTCTAATTTTTTGGTGTCGATCTTGCCCACGGCTGTTTTGGGCAGTTCGGTTCGAAATTCGATTTCCGAGGGCAGCGCATAGCGGGCGATCCGGTTTTTCAGATATTCCATCAACCGGTCTCTTTCCGCTTGATCGGGCGAAATGCCCTTTTTTGGCACCACAAAGGCCTTGACCCGTTGCCCTTTATAAACATCCGGCAGTCCGATGACCGCAGAATGCCAAACATCCGGGTGGTGATCCAGCGCCTCTTCGATTTGTGAGGGATAGATGTTATAGCCGGAGGAGATGATGAGCCGCCCCCGCCGCTGCAGGAAATAAACATAACCGTCCCGATCCATCTTTCCCAAATCCCCGGTGTGCAGATAGATTTCGCCGTCTTCGTGGGGAAGCAACACACGTTCGGTCTCTTCGGGATGGCCGTCATAGCCTTGCATCACCGTGGGCCCGGAAAGACAGATTTCCCCCTCTTCTTCCGGAGGAAGGGGTGTGGTGGTACCCGGCTGACAGATGCAATATCTGGTGTCCGGGAAGGGGAGGCCGATGCTGCCCCGCCTACTTTTGGATTTGGGGGTCAGACAACTGGCGGTCACACATTCGGTGGTGCCGTATCCCTCTCGAATCTGCACCTTTGCGCCATGATCGGATAAAAAGGCGTCCACCCGATCTTTCAGAGAGGGGGAGAGACTATCGCCCCCACAAAAGACCCCTTCCAAAAAGGAAAGGTCGGTGTTGGCCAGACCGTCAGCCCGAAGAAGCGCCTCAAACAGGGTGGGGACGCCGGCGATATAGTTAGGCTTTGCTTTTTTTAAGCATGTTGCAAAGGTTTTGACAGAAAATTTCGGCACCAGAAGCACCGCACAGCCATGCACCAGGACGGTGTGCAGACAGATGCCAAGACCAAAACCGTGAAAAAGCGGTAAAATGCCGAGCATCAGATGCCCCGGTTTGATACAATCACCTGCGGCGGCCGTTTGCATTGCCAAGGCGTTGAAGTTTTTGTTGGTCAAAAGAATGCCCTTGGGAACCCCGGTGGTGCCGCCCGAATAAAGAATGGCCGCCACTTCATCGGCTGCTCCCGGATGGGGCGATTGTAAGGGGGAAGCGTTTGATAAAGCCTGATAGGGAATTCTTTGAACATCGGCAGGTAGAGGGGAGAGGGGCTTCTTTTTTTCTTTGGTCAAAGAATAAAGTTGCCGTTTGATGGGCGGTAGATGTTCGGAAATTTTGGCCACAATCAGTAGTTTGGCGGTTTTTTCCGGCCAAAGATGCCGGAATTTTTCCTCCAACAGATCCAATGTGCAGACCGCTTTCACCCGGCTTTCTTTCATGTGATGAGCGAGTTCCTCCGCGCTGAGCAACGGATGAGCCATCACCGCAACGCCACCAATGCGGTTGACGGCATAAAAAAGTACCGCCGCCTGAGGAATGTTTGGCATACAAATCATCACACGATCGCCTGATTGGATGCCCTTTTTCAGCAACCCGGAGGCCACACGGTCGATTTCTTTGCAAAGAGCGGAAAAAGAAATGCGTTTCCCTTCAAAAAGAATTGCCGGAGCAGAGGGAAATTTTTTTGCCGTTTCAAAAAGGAACGAGGAAACAGAGCCCGTGGGATATGAAAGAACGGTGGGCATTGAATTTTCCTCCTTTTATCTTTTTTCAATAGCGTAACTATATCATTTTTGCCTTTCGGTGTCAACGAAACAACGGGAGCAACAGAATCTTTTGAACAAAAAAACGATCCCTGCCCGATACACAAAATGTGCGCTCTGACAGGGATAACCTGCATAAAATGAGCGCATCCGGGCAGGGAAAAATGGAAACATTCTTTCCAAAACCGAAAGCGAAACATCTTACGAGGTGAGCCTATCTTATGCCAAAAGTGAGGAAGATATACCGACGAACAAATGGAAAAAACAGGAAAATGGTTTTACCCCAGCCCTTTGAGAAAATTTTTGTTTTGTGTTTGTTTTTTCCCGCTTTCACTTGTAAAAAAGATGTTTTGCGGCTATACTGATTAAAAAAGTTTTTACCCGGTGGGAAAGAAGGTGAGATCAGATGCATACAAATCATTCGGATCAGCAGGGAAAAAAGGAACACAACTTTCTTGTCCGCCTTTTGACCTCTGCAAGGTTTATCAACCTGTTGAAAACCGTGATTTTGATTCTGCTGATTTTGTTGATGGCGGCGGCGCTGATCTGGTTTGTACCCTGGATTCCCAAACTCAACGATCCGGAGCAATTGCATTATTTCAGAGAAAAATTAGACAGCTTTGCCCCATATAGTTGGCTGATCCTTTTTGGAGTGCAGCTTTTGCAGGTTTTTGTGGCCATCATCCCGGGGGAACCCTTTGAACTGCTGGCCGGCGTTTTTTGCGGCACCTTCGGCGGTCTTCTTCTTTGTCTTGCAGGGGTTTTGGTCGGAACGGTTGCTATTTATTATCTGGTGCGCTGGCTTGGCCGTTCCTTCATCGAGCGAATGTTTGAAAAAGAAAAGGTTCGCAATTTCAAACTGCTCAACAACCCCAGAAATTTGGAACTGCTGCTGTTTCTTCTCTTTTTTATTCCCGGAACCCCAAAAGATCTGCTCACTTATATGGCCCCGTTGACCCCGGTGAAGCCGCTGCACTTCTTTTTGATTGCCACTCTGGCCCGGATTCCCTCTGTTTTCACCTCCACCTATGCCGGTGCCCATTTGGAGCAGGGGGATTTTATGGGGGCGGTGGTGATGTATGCCGTGGCGGCGGCCATGGGAATCGGCGGTTTGATTTTTTATCATTGGTTTTCGGATAAACGGGCCGCAAAAAAGAACAAAACAACCAAAGAGAATGAATGAAATAAAACCGAAGGATGCAGTTTTTGAATCAAGAGCTGGCCTTCGGTTGTTTTATTTTTTAAAAATGCAACTTTTAAATTTGAAAATTGCATTTTATCGTGTTTTGGGGTTGCAATTCAGATCAGAAGCGATTATAATAACAACGATGCAAACAGGAGAGATCTTGTTTCGATATTCTTCCTGAAAAAAGGAGAGATTTGTCATGTCTTTCAAAAATGATTATTTGAATCGAGTCTATGCCGATGTGGAAAAGCGTAACGCCGGCGAAAAGGAATTTCTCCAGGCCGTTTATGAGGTGCTGGAATCGCTGGAACCGGTGGTGGAAGCCCGCCCTGAACTGGAAAAACACGGCGTTTTGGAACGTTTGGTTGAGCCGGAACGGATGATCGTTTTCCGTATTCCCTGGGTGGATGATGCAGGCAAGGTTCAGGTGAACCGCGGTTTCCGGGTGCAGTTCAACTCTGCTATCGGCCCCTATAAAGGCGGTCTGCGTCTGCATCCTTCTGTCTGTGCCAGCGTCATCAAATTTCTGGGCTTTGAGCAAACCTTCAAAAACAGCCTGACCGGTCTGCCCATGGGCGGCGGTAAGGGCGGAAGTGACTTTGATCCCAAGGGCAAATCCGATCTGGAAATTATGCGTTTCTGCCAAAGCTTTATGACCGAACTTTCCAAATATATCGGCCCGGACACCGACGTTCCTGCCGGCGACATCGGTGTGGGCGCAAGAGAAGTGGGCTATCTTTTCGGCCAGTATAAGCGGATGAAGGATGAATTCACCGGCGTTCTCACCGGCAAGGGCCTCACCTTCGGCGGCTCTTTGGCCCGCAAACAGGCCACCGGCTACGGTCTTTTGTATTTCACCAAGGAAATGCTGGCAAACCTGGCCAACAGCGATTTGCAGGATAAGGTGGTTGTCATCTCCGGTTCCGGGAATGTGGCCATCTATGCGGCTGAAAAGGCCATGACCTATGGTGCCAAGGTAGTTGCTATGAGCGATTCTTCCGGTTATGTTTACGATGCAGAGGGCATTGATCTTGATCTGATGAAGCAGATCAAAGAGGTGGAACGCGCCCGTATTGTGGAATACGCCAACAGAAAGCCCGGCGCTGTCTTTACGGCAGGCTGCAAAGGCATCTGGACGGTGAAGTGTGATGTGGCGCTGCCCTGTGCCACCCAAAACGAACCGGATGAAGAGGGCGCAAAAGCCTTGGTTGCAAACGGTGTGATGGCGGTTGCCGAAGGTGCCAATATGCCCAGCACTCCCGAAGCCATCGCCTGTTTCCAGAAAAACGGCGTACTCTTTGGGCCTGCCAAGGCTGCCAATGCCGGTGGCGTTGCCACAAGCGGTTTGGAAATGAGCCAGAACTCCATGCGTTATAGCTGGACCTTTGAAGAAGTGGACGCCAAACTGCATCAGATTATGATCGGCATCTTCGAAGCCGCCTTGGATGCTTCCAAGCGTTATGGCGTAGAAGGTAATTTGGTGATGGGTGCCAATATTGCCGGTTTTGAAAAGGTTGCTAACGCCATGATCGCACAGGGTGTTTGCTAACGAATATTTCGGTTATCCTCAAACAGAAAGAAGTCTTCGGCGATTTGTCGAAGGCTTTTTTCTTTCCCCATTAAAATATGAAAATATCAAAATAAAAGAGAAGCCGCCACCGATTTTTCGGCAGCGGCTTTCTTTTTATTCGGTTGCTCTTTTTCAAAAAAGGTTGAAAGGAAAGGTCAGATTTCAATGGCTTCGGCCTCTGCCAACCACAAGGCGGCGGAAGCATCGCTGGGCATTTTCCAATCCCCTCTGGGAGAGAGACCCACACTGCCCACCTTGGGGCCATCAGGCAGACAGGAGCGCTTGAATTGTTGGGTGAAGAAACGCCGCAGGAAGATGAGCAGCCATTTTTTGATGGTGGCCCGATCATAAACCGCGTCAAAAGCCTTGCAGGCAAAACGGAAGATCTTGGCAGGCGCAAATCCCAACCGCACAAAGGAATAAAGAAAGAAATCGTGCAGTTCGTAGGGGCCGACTAAATCCTCGGTCTTTTGGCTGATTTCACCGTCCTTGGCGGGCAAAAGTTCCGGGCTGACCGGAGTGTCGAGCACATCCAAAAGCGCAGAAGAAACAGCGGCGTTTTCGCAATTTTTAGCCTCATATGCCACCAAATGCCGCACCAGTGTTTTGGGAATTCCGCCGTTGACCCCATACATAGACATATGATCGCCGTTATAGGTTGCCCACCCCAAGGCCAATTCCGAAAGATCACCGGTTCCGATGACCATTCCGCCGGAAATGTTGGCCAGATCCATCAAAATTTGGGTGCGTTCTCTGGCCTGGCTGTTTTCATAGGTTACATCGTGAACATTGATATCGTGTCCGATGTCAGCAAAATGCTGCTTCACCGCAGGCACAATGCTGATCTCTTTCAGGGTGACGCCAAGTTCCTTGGCCAGAGTGAGGGCATTTTGATAGGTTCTGTCGGTGGTTCCAAAGCCGGGCATGGTCACTGCGAGAATCTGTTTGCGATCCAGTTTCAAAAGATCAAAAGCACGCACCGTCACCAACAGCGCCAAGGTGGAATCCAAACCGCCCGAAAGCCCCAAAACCGCCTGTTTGCAATGGGTGTGCCGCAAACGTTGGGCAAGGCCGTGAACCTGAATATTCAAAATTTCCCGGCAGCGTTCCGCTCGCTCGGAAGGATTTTCCGGAATAAAGGGATAAGGATCCACAAATCGGGTGAGGGATACTTCTTCCTGCTGCAGAGAAAATATAAGCGTTTCATAACCCGTTTTCGGGCAGGGAACAAACCCGGTTCTCTTTTGCCGCAAAGAATGGAGTTTGGCGCAATCGATTTCGGTGATGGCAAAACCATCCCCGAAGGGTTTGCTTTCTGCCAACAAATGCCCGTTTTCTGCCACCAGACAATGCCCGGAGAAGACAAGATCGGTGGTGGACTCCCCTTTTCCGGAAGAGGCATAAACATAACCGCAGCAGAACTTTGCCGATTGGTTTTTCAGCAGAGAACGGCGGAATTCGGCCTTGCCGGCGGTTTCATTGTCGGCAGCAAGGTTGCAGATGACATTTGCCCCTGCCATTGCCAGTTCCAAAGAGGGGGAATGGGGCATCCAAATATCTTCCGAGATTTCGGCTCCAAAAACCGCTTCGGGCAGTTCTTGGCAGGCAAAGAGCAGTTTCCATCCGAAGATGACCGACTGCCCATGGAAGAGAACGGTGATATTTTCATCCGGGGCCGGATCGAAATAGCGAGATTCATCGGAACCGGTGGCGGTTTTTGGCACAAAACCCAAAACCTTTCCGCCGCTTAAAACTGCAGCCACATTATAAAGCCGATGCTTCACGCAAAGAGGAAGCCCCACAAAGAGGAGGGCCGAGAGTTCCTTTGTTTTGTCGCAAAGGGTCAAAAGAGCCTGTTCACATTCCTTTTGCAGCCGTTCATAATAGAAAAGATCACCGCAGGTATCCCCGGAAAGGGCCAATTCAGGCAAAACAATCACCTGGGCCCCTTCTTCTTTCGCCCGAAGAATGGCCGAAATGCAATGTTCGGCATTTGTTTGGGGATTGGCAATTTCGATCTCGCTTGATACAGCGGCAACCTTGATCAAACCGTCTTTCAAACCGGATTCCTCCTTTTTGGGAGCAAAATTCTCTTTTCTTATTTTACCGCGGCTTTTTATCTTTTGCAAGGATTTCTCTCTTGTTTCGTGAAAAAAGAGACCATCCTGCCTCGAAGAAACAGGATGGTCTGATGGGTTTTATCAAAGGATGTTATTTTTTTCGAACCTTCACGATCACAAGAACAACCGCAACGGCAGCGATGGCCAAAACGATCACAAAGATCAAAACGGCGATCAGGATCATTGTCATATCGTCGCCGGGTTCTTCCGGCTCTTCGGCAACAGAGTTTTTCAACTGATCAAATTCTGCTTGAGTATAGAATCCCTTGTTGCCGCCGCTTGCCTTAAGATAAAAGCCGGTATCGGGGTTGGCGCCGTCAATGACGATATAGATATATTCCGAAGCGTTGCCGCTGCAGTCCACCGCACAAACCCGATACACATTCTGCCCGGTTTTGTTATAGCCCGAATCGGAAAGAGAAGATTTGAGCGTCAGGGTGACATCCTTCCCGTCATAGCGGCCGATCAGGCATTCGGAAAATTTCACAAACTCTTTGGTAGAGCTGTTTTGCTTTTCCACAATATATTTTGCGATATCATATTCATCTTCGGCCTGATTCCATTTGGCAATCAGATAATCCCCGGAAAGATAGGTACTCACCCGGGTGGGAGCAGAGGGAGCCACCTTTTCCAATTCCCCGGTTTTCAGATATTCCACAAAGGTGCGGTCAAAACCGCTGATGGTGTTATAAGGACTCATATAATGGTTCCAGGAAAAAGAGATGATCTTTTCGCAATATTTCGAGGTGATCTGGATCTGCTTGACAAAACGGTCCATGGTGCAGGTGGTCCAGGTACCGGTTTGGGCGTTTGCCGGTTGAACAAAGCTTTCACAGTTGGACCAAAGTTTCAGTTTGTTTTTGGAATTGAGAATGGCCTGATAATAGGTATCTCTTGTCCATTCATCCAGCTGATCAATTTTCGTCCCGCCACCGCCGATGTTATCCATCGGGGTAATGACGTCATAAGAACGGAAATTGGTGAGTTCAAACAGTCTGGTATAAAATTTGCAGCAGTTCTCTTTGGTTGCCAAACCGTCAGCAGGATTGGTAAAGGGGCTGAAAAGCAGGGGCTTGGTGGCATCTACCTTGTTGATGGCATCAATTACAATGTTGAAACCTGCTGACAGATTTTGTGCATAGGCTTCTCTGGTGATATCGATGTTCCAGGCGCCGTGATTCCAAATTTCATAAACCCAGTAATAGCCGCCGAACACATCGCTGTATTCGGGCATATAAAGATCATAAAGTTCTTTCACCATCTTGGCGCTGATTTGGCAAACCTCTTTGAGCCAATCTCCGGCTGCTTCCACAGAGAGATTTTTGTCCCACCAGTCGGAATCGCAACCAACACCCAGATAAAGCTTAATATCGTATTTTTT
>JAFQMB010000198.1 GCA_017421095.1 Oscillospiraceae bacterium | reverse complement strand
GGTGCAGACCGCTGACGGCAAAAAGATGGGCAATTCCGGCCTTCCTAAAAAGCCGCAGGTCGGAGGTTTTGATCAAAGAGGTATCACCGGTTGCGGTTCCAAAAAGAATCCCGGCATAAGGTGCATTGAAGTTTTCTTCAAAAGCAGTTTTCACTGCCTTTCGTAATGAATGAGTCAATCGATAAAGAGGATATTGCTTGCTGGAAGGTATGCTTATGAGATTGCTGTCTTCATAAAGAGCCAAGTAAGCAGAGGCAAAGCAACCGTCTGTTTGGGTCAAAGTATCCCAAAGGCTTTCCTGACGGAAGAAATTGACCGGGGCGGTAATCTCCTCAAACATAGGAAGGGATTTGTTGCAATAGACCGCAATCTTTATGGGCTCCATCGTCTCTTCACCCATCTTTTGCAGAAAGACGCGATACCCTCGGGAAGAGCCGGAGGTTTCCAACTCTGCAACGGCGGTGAAAGAAACGGTAATCTCTTCCTCTGTTTTCAGATTCTGCGCAAAGGTTAAGCGAGGCCCCAGGGATAAAAAGGTGAAACAGACGGCAAGAAAGGCAGCGCCAACGAAGGCAGTCAATTTTCGGAAAAGATCCCGTTTGCGAAAGAGAAAAAGAATCGAAAGAAGAAAGAAAAAGGCAAGTAGGGGAAGAAGAAAGGCAGGACCGAGAAAGAGAAAAAGAAAGCAGCCTGTCAACATTCCGGTTCCCAAAAAGAAAAACGGCCGCTTCATCCTTTCAATCCCCCTATTCTGATTAAATTATCCCATTTGCCCGGAAAGGGCCTTTCCGCCTAAAATGTGAAAGTGCAGATGTTTTACAGACTGGGCGCCATCTTCTCCACTGTTGGTGACCACCCGGAAGCCGCCGGTGAGGGCTTCTTTTGCGGCGATCAACGGGATTTTTGTCATCAGATGGGCCATCAGAGAAGCATCCTCATCGCAAACTTCGGCCATAGAGGGGATGTGTTTTTTGGGGATCAAAAGAATGTGACAAGGGGCTTGGGGAGCGATGTCCCGGAAAGCAAGACAAAGATCGTCTTCATATACAACCAAAGAGGGAATTTCTTTGTTGATGATTTTGCAGAAAAGGCAATCAGACATAAAATCAAACCTCCGAAAGGGGAAAAAAATAACAAGAAAGCCCTCCGAATTCGTCAAAAAATGGCGACAGCGGAGGGCTTTATGACAGATAAAACTTATTTGCCTTCAGCGGCAGCCTGGTCAGCGATGATGACCACATCGCGATGCAGGTTCATCAGGGTGATGGGGCACTGGGTGGTGATCTGACCGGAAAGCAGTTTTTCGAATGCTTCGTGTTTGTTGGCACCGCTGATCAAAACCACGATCTTCTTGGCCTTCATAATGGGGCCGACACCCATGGTAATGGCCTGACGGGGCACATCATCGATGGAGGCGAAGAAACGGGCATTGGCGTCAATGGTGTCTTCGGTCAAATCGGTTTTGTGGGTGCCGGCGACCAGTTCATCATCGGGCTCGTTGAAAGCGATGTGACCGTTACGGCCCACACCCAACAGCTGGATATCGGTCCAACCGAACTTTTCCATCAGAGCGTCATAGTCCTTGCCTTCCTGATCAATGTCAGGAGCCTGGCCGTTGGGAATATGAACATTTTCCATATTGATATTCACATGATCAAACAGGTTGTGACGCATGAAATAGATATAGCTCTGGTCGTTGTCGGGGGTGATGGGATAATATTCATCCAGATTGAAGGTGACAACCTTCGAAAAATCGATTTCGCCGGCCTTGTTCTTTTCGATCAGGCACTGATACATACCGACAGGTGTGCTGCCGGTAGCCAGACCAAGACGGATTTCCGGATTGGCTTTGATGCCCTCTGCAAAAATTTCTGCTGCAACACGGCTCATTTCATCATAATCTTTGGTAACGATGACCTGCATAATTTAAGCACCTCATTTTCATAGTGATACGGGCGTAGTCCGATCTGTTTTTCATTATAAGCGTTTCTGTCAAAAATTGCAAGGTTTTCAGAGTGTGATTCTCATAAAAAACAGATCTTTCATAATGAAAACTTTAATTTTCATTGTTTGATAGGCAAGCCCCGTCTTTTATGGGGTTCGTAGAGGCGATAGTCAAGCAGACAACCTCCTTGGCTCCTGCCTCTTTTAAGAGTGCGGCACAGGCGTTTAAGGTGGCACCGGTAGTGATGATATCATCCACCAAAAGAATCCGCAAATTACTCAGATCTTTTTTACTGCCAAGAAAATAAGAATATTTTGCATTCTTGACGCGGTGTTCCATTGTGAGTTTGTGCTGCTTTTTGGAACCGAATCTTCTTTTAAGAATCCGTTTTGAAAGGGGGATTTTTGTCCGTTTGGAAAGAAGGGAACAGAGAGAAGAAAGATGCCGACCCACAAAAAAGACTCCGGGGACGGGAATCATCAGATCAAACTCCCCTTGATTCTGCAGCATTTTTTGAAGCGTCAAGGCAAAGAAACGGGCATTTTCGGTTCGGTGTCGAAACTTCATTTCCAAAATC
>JAFQMB010000197.1 GCA_017421095.1 Oscillospiraceae bacterium | reverse complement strand
AGCAAAGAGGTTTCCTCATAAACGCCGACCGTTTCCACATCCTGAATATCGCAGAGGATCTCCATCACTTTCAGAGATTCTTCCCGCAGTCGGTCGGTGGTGATCTCTTCCTCTTCCGGCAGGGCAACGCTCATAGTGAGTTCATCGGTAATGGAATCGGGGATAAAGGCGGTGCCCATTTGGGTCGTTCCGTAAACAGAAAGGCCAAGCAACGAGATTGCCAGCAAAAGCGGAATCCATTTTTGCCGCAGACCAAAGGCCAAAACCTTGCCATAACCGTTCAAAAGCCGGTGTTTGGGCTGCTTTTTGGGCTGCTTCATCTTTTTGAGCAGAGTGGCGCTCATCATCGGCACCACCGAAAGAGCCACCAGCAGGCTGGCCAAAAGCGAATAGGCGATGGTCAAGCCCATATCGGTGAAGAGTTGTTTGGAAAGCCCTTCGGTGAAGACAATGGGCAGGAAGACACAGACGGTGGTCAAGGTGGAAGCGGTCACCGCACCGGAAACCTGCTTTGCACCCTCCAGCGCCGCCTTACCGGCCGGAATTCCCAAAGACCGCAGACGATAAATGTTTTCGATCACCACGATGGAGTTATCCACCAGCATCCCAACGCCAAGGGCAAGACCTGCCAGCGAGATGATGTTCATGCTCACTCCGCTGAAATACATCAGCACCATAGCCAAAAGCAGGCTGACGGGGATGCTCACCGCCACCACCATAGTGGATTTCATACTCTTAAGGAACAAAAAGAGGATCAAAACGGCGAAAATCGCACCGTAAATCAAAGAATCCAACACCGTGCCAATCACGATATCAATGTAAACACCCTGGTCCATCAGCGTGCTGACCTTCACCCCGGGATTTTCTTCTTCGATTTGAGCAATGGCGGCCTTGAGATTTTCGCTGACGGTGTTGGTGGAAGCGGTGCTCTGTTTCTGCAGCGAGATCAGCACCCCATCTTCCATATTCACCTTGGCAAAGTTTTCTTCGCTGTTATCCAAAAGAGAAATCTCTGCCACGTCGGCCAGCGTAACCGTTCCGATCTCTTCAATATCCGAAACAAACAACGGCAGATCTTCCAAATCGGCCAGATCGGTGATCTCATCTCCGACTTTCACGGTGTATCGCAGGCCCGATTCGGTCAGATAACCGGCAGGCATCGAGAAGTTTTGTGCGGTCAAAAGGGCGGCGATGGTGCTTTCGGTGAAAAGCGCATCCAGACCGGCGGTCATGGCGGCGGAAGAAAGGGCCTCTTCCAGTTGAGCTTCCCCTTCCTCCAGAGCCTGCTTGCTGCTTTGAATCTGAGAAGCAGCGGTGGCAAGCTCGGTGGAGAGCAGAATTTTTCCCTTTTCCACCTCTTTTTGCTGGTCAGACAATCCCTTCGACTGTTCTTCCAACGCCTTAATCTGTTCAGGGCCTTCCTTGGCCAACTGCTGCATCTGATCCCGAACAGCAACCAATTCGTCATATCCCTGCTGCAAGGTGGCAAGGAGTGCTTCATCTGCTTCAGGATCTTTTGTCATCTCGGCCAGCTGATCGGCAGTTTTTTTCATCGACTCGGCCAAATCTCCCAAAGAAAGGGTTACTTCCCCAACCCGGGAAGAAAGGCTCTCTTTCAAACCTGCAAGAGATTCCAATGCCTCGGGATTATCCTGCAAAAGATTTTCCAGTTCTGTCCAGTCAATGGCGGAAGGATCCAGTTTGGCAAGATCCTCTGAAAGACCGCTTAAAATCTCTGCTGCACGACCAAGCACCGGTTCTGCCGTTTCCAAAAGGGCCACAAAACGTTCTGTAAACAGCGCCAGATCCTCTTCCTGCAACAGTTTCCCCAGTTCTTCCACGATGGGGTTTAAAATCGGCAACAAACTTTCTGCCTGGGTGATGGCACTCTGCAAAGCGGTGATGCCGCCTGCAATGGCAGATCTGCCATCTGCAATGGCGATACCTGCTTCAGCCAGTTGAGCAGAGGTTTCATTCTTTTGTTTCTGCAAAAGAGCCTCTGCTTCTGCTAAAGCCTGTTTACCCTTATTCAGTTCCGCCAAGGCATCTGCGGCCTGTTTATTGGAATAGGCCACCACCTTTTCGTTCACCTTGCCGATCTTTTCCGGGGAAAGCTTCACCTGAATGGTATGTTCCAAAAGGCCGGAGGCTGAAACGCTGGCCACACCGTCCACCCGTTCCAAAGCGGGCAACACAACATCCCTGGTCAATTCGGTCAATTCTTTGATGTCGGCCCCTTCTTTGGAAACGCTGGTCACCATAATGGGCAGCATATCCGGGTCGATCTGCATCATGGTTGACGGCTGCACCAAATCATCAAAAGAAGCAGAAATGGAAGAAAGGCTGTTATTCAATTCGATCATAGCCTTATCCATATTGGTAGAATAGGAAAACTGCAAAATCACCATACTTACGTTTTCCGACGAGGTGCTTTGCACCACCTCAACACCGCCCACCGTGGCAAGGTTGCTTTCCAAAGGTTTTGTCACCGTCTGTTCCACCTTTTCGGGGGTTGCACCCGGGTAAACGGTAATAACCAAAACATAGGGCATTTCCATGGTGGGGAGCAAATCGGTCTGGATATTCATAAAAGAAACCACACCGAGCACCAACACCATCAAAACCGCCACCACAACGGTCAAAGGTTTTTTCAAACTGAAACTGGGGATCATAGGGGGATCTTCTCCTCTTTGAAAAATTTCAAAATCACATTATTTCTGCGCAAATTGCCTGTTTCAAAAAATGATAAAACAAATCCACGATAATTTTACTACATTTCTTCTCTTTTGTCTTTAATATTCTGTAAATTTCTTTTTCTCTTTTTGATAAATTCCTTTCAAAAACAACTTTTCTCTTCCCATGATATTTTTTCAAAACCGTGCAACAAAAAAACACCCCGAAACACTGCTTTTGAGGTCACAAAAGCGACACATATAGTTATCAAATAGAATAATTCATAAGTTTATGGTACAATTGTAAAAATATTTTGATAATCAATCGAATCAAATTCAAATTTAACGACTGTATGGGTGAAAGCTTTCAAAGAGGTATCTCAAAATGGAAAATGAAATTACAAAATATGTAGAGTATCTGTTTTCTCTTGCCCTTAAAAAGTGCGGCGATGTGAACGACGCCGAAGACCTGACACAAGAAACACTTCTCGCCGCGTTTCAGTATACAAACCGAGGCGGTTGTATTTCCAATATGAGATATTGGCTTGCCTCTGTTCTTTCAAACAAATGGAACGATATGCTTCGAAAAAAATACAGATTGCCGCTTGTTTGTATTGACGCAATTCCGGATGTTGAGGATTACGATGATGAAGATGATACTGATAGACCTACTGCCGATCAGGTCAGACGGGAAGTGGCATATCTGGCAAAACTGCAAAGAGAAGTAATCGTAAAGCACTATCTTGAAGGAAAGAAAGTTCAAGATATAGCCGACGAGTTGGGCATCCCGAAAGGAACGGTAATGTCACGGCTATCTTCGGGCAGAGATCAGATGCGGAAAGGATTTGCTTCAATGGAACAGTACGAAAAGCAAAGTTATGTCCCCGAAAGACTTGAAGTGAGCTACTCCGGCAATCCCGGTTTTCACGAGGAACCGTGGTCGCTTGTATGCAATGATCTGATGAAACAGAATATATTGATTATTGCGTATGAAAAGCCTGTAACCTCCGTGGAAATTGCAAAAGCTCTTGGTATTCCAACGCCTTATGTTGAAAATGCAATTGAAGATCTTGTGAAATGCGAACTGATGGTGCGCAACGGAAACAAGGTTGTTACCGATTTTTTGATTTCCACACCTGCCGAAAGATCGTCCAAACTTAATGTTCAGCTTGATTTCGCGAATCAGCAGTATGAAGCGGTATGGAGTTTGATTGCCGATTTGTTTTCGGATATTCATTCTTTGAGCTGGTTTGATCGGTTGTCGGTTAGCGAGCAAATTGATCTTAAATATTATGCTGTGATCGATGTTCTTGCAAAAGGGCAATATCACGCCATCAGAAAAATCGTTGACACGAAGGAAATTTATCCCGAAAGGCCGGATGGCGGCAGATGGATCGCGCAAGGCACACGATATGGAATGGATTTTAATTGGGAGAACGATCCATTTTCAAAGTATGCTTTTGGTGGCGAAAGACTCGCAAATTGGGATAATTTCTTCAGCAGTAAATCGGTGATGCTTCATGTTTATGACACGCAACCCGATTTGAACAAATACGAACACGGTCCCATAGAAATCCACGACGACAACCTGTGTAAGATGTTATATATTCTTTATAAAGGTATCCCGTTTGCGCACACAGGATTTAACTTGAGATATTTGGAAGATATTCCTCACCTTGTTTCGTGCGGTGTGTTACGGTATGAAAACGATAAACCTCAAGTTGCAATCCCTGTCCTAAGGAAAAAGGAATTTTCTGAATTATTCAAGATCAACGTTTTTTATATGGAAAAATTAGGCCATCTAATGGAATCGCCTTTAAGAGAACTTTTTCCGCAGTTGAAATTGGATATTCCCGAGCATCTTGAGGGGAAGATTGCTGAATTCAGAAAATACGTATTTTATGCTTTCCCAATGTCTATTGTGAAAAAAGCAATTTCTAATGGCGATT
>JAFQMB010000196.1 GCA_017421095.1 Oscillospiraceae bacterium | reverse complement strand
TGGTGCCGGCTTCCCCCACGGCGAGATTGCCATCGGCTTTACCCCCGATGAAGAGGTGGGAAGAGGTGCCGACCTCTTTGATGTCGCCGGTTTTGGTGCAGCCTTTGCATACACCGTTGACGGTGGCACCATTGGCGAACTGGAGTATGAAAATTTCAATGCCGCTTCCCTGAATGTGACCGTCAAAGGGGTGAACATCCATCCCGGCACCGCCAAGGATAAGATGAAAAACGCCCTGGAAATGGCCATGGAATATGCGATGCTGTTGCCGTCTGACCAGAAACCCCAACACACCGAAGGATATGAGGGATTTTTCCATCTTCACGGGATGGACGGCAATGTGGAAGAAGCACACCTTTCTTACATCATCCGGGATCACGATCGGGAAAAATTCGAAGAGAAAAAGGCCTTGGCCCATAAAATCGGCGAAGAACTGAACGACCGTTGGGGTGAGGGCAGTTTCCTCGTTTCGACTAAAGACAGTTACTATAATATGAAAGAAAAAATTGAGCCCTATCCCTTTTTGATCGAAAACGCCAAGGCTGCCATGAAAGAGGTTGGAATTGTCCCGCTTGTGCAGCCCATTCGCGGTGGCACCGACGGTGCAAGACTCTCTTTTGAAGGGTTGCCTTGTCCCAATCTTTGTACCGGCGGCGAAAATTTCCACGGCAGATTTGAATTTATTTGCTGTGAATCTATGGAAAAAATCGTGTTGATGCTGGAAGAACTGGTGCGTATCACCTATGCAAACGAGGCAACAAAATGAAACAGGGGCTTTTGGTAGTTAATTCTTTTTTTCGAAGCAAGAGTTTCGATGCGGTGCAAAATTTGCTTCTTACAGCTTTTGCAAAGCAAAATGTGCGCCTTGATGTAGTGGGCAATGCCGAACTAATGCCCGTTTTAGGGGAAAAGGAAGGCCCGGCTTGTGATTTTGTGCTCTTTTGGTGTAAAGACACGTCCTTGGCCGCAGCCCTGGAAAACAGAGGAATCCGGGTGTTCAATTCTTCGGAAGCCATCCGCCTTTGTGATGATAAGGGGTTGACCCATCTGGCGCTGGAAGCGGCCGGCATCCCCCAACCGAAGACGGTTTTGGCTCCCCATACCTATGAAAACATCGGCTATCCCAACTATGATTATCTTTCTTCTGTGAGTGAAAAGCTGGGATTCCCTATGGTGGTGAAAGAGCGCTTCGGTTCCTTTGGTCAGCAGGTTTATTTGGTTCAAAACCGAATGGAATTGGAAGAAAAATGCAAAAAATTGGGGGCAATCAAGCATCTTTATCAGGAATTTATTCCCTCTTTGTATCAAGGCAAGCCGGCAGATCTGCGGATCTGTGTGGTGGGTGATCAGGTGAAAGCGGCCATTCGTCGTTGTTCCTCGGGAGATTTCAGAGCCAATCTGGAAGAAGGGGGCAAAGCAGAAGCGATCACACCGAAAAAAGAGGCGGTGGAACTGGCACTTCGGGCGACCGGGGCGCTGGGGCTTGATTTTGCCGGGGTGGATCTTTTGGAAACAGCGAAGGGGGAATATCTGGTCTGCGAAGTTAACAGCAACTTCTTTTTTGCAGGCTTGGCAGCGGCCACCGGCATCGATCCTGCGGCGGAAATCTGCGCCCATATCCTCGGGCGACTGTGAGGGAAAGAAAATGAAATGTGAAAAATGCGGCAGTGACCGGGTAATCGAGGGCCGTTTGCAGGGAAACTATGCAACGGTTTTTGTGGAAAAAGGCACCGAAAACAAACTGTTTCCCAAGGCTTTTCCGGTGAAAGGAAAGGCCTGCCTTGCCTGCGGCGCCATTTTTGATTTGAAAATTTCTTCCACCAAACGAAACAAGGTGGGCGATGAAGAGTAAAGACAAAAAAAGACACGCTGCCCCGTTGCAGGGTGTCTTTTTTTGCAAACCTGCAAGAGGGAAGATGGGTTCTTCTTCGAGATCGGAAGAGAATCGGTATATTTGTGCCGGGAAAAAGGTTCCCAAATGAAAAAATGATGATCTTCGCGAATCCCTCTTGTGAAGATGGCCGCATTATGGTATGATAAGGTGACAAGAAATGCGGTTTTTCGGCCGCAGAAGGAGTGCGGCAATTGATCCAGCAGGCCAATTGGCAAAAAGAAAAAGAAATCTATTTTCATAAACTTTATCATCGTCTGAACCAAAGCCAAAAGGCGGCTGTGTTTGCCGTCAACGGCCCGGTTTTGATTTTGGCAGGTGCCGGGAGCGGAAAAACCACCGTGTTGGTGGAGCGCATTTCCCAGCTTTTGAATTACGGCGACGCTTATGAGTGGCAAAATGTTCCCGCGGCGGCAGACGATCTGTTTCCTTTGCTGCAAAGAAGCAACGCAGGGGAAAAACTGAGCGAAAACGAGAGCGAGATTCTGCGGCTTTCTTTGGCCCACCAGCCGGTCAAGCCCTATAAGATTCTGGCCATCACCTTTACCAATAAGGCGGCAAGGGAATTGAAAGAGCGCATTATCGCCAAAACCGGAAGCAGAGGAGAAGGCATCTGGGCCTGCACCTTCCATTCGGCCTGCCTACGGATGCTCCGCTCGGGGATTACCCATTTGGGTTATCCTTCCAATTTCACCATTTATGATACCGACGATCAGGTTCGGGTGATCAAAAAACTGATGGCTGACCGTGAGATTGACGAAAAGATCTTTCCTGCTAAAAAACTGCTGGGACGGATTGGTCGTTTGAAAGACCGACTGATCGGGCCGGAAGAATATGCCGCCAAACACGAAAACACTTATGAGGCCCATCTGGTGGCCAATCTTTATCCCTTGTATCAGGAGCATCTCAAACGCTCGGGTGCGGTGGATTTCGATGATATCATCTGTCTGACCGTCCGTCTGTTTGATTCGCACCCCGAAATTTTAGAGCGCTATCAACGGCAGTTTTCCCATATTATGGTGGATGAGTATCAAGACACCAACCCCGCTCAGTTTGAATTGGTGCGCCTTCTTTCCATGGGTTCCAAGAATCTTTGCGTGGTGGGGGATGATGATCAATCCATCTATCGTTTCCGTGGCGCGACCATTGAAAACATCCTTTCCTTTGAAGAACAGTTTCCCTCCTGCCGCACCGTTCGGTTGGAGGAAAAGTACCGTTCCACTCCGGCGGTGCTGGAAGCGGCCAACCGGGTGATTGCCAACAACAAAAACAGAAAGGGCAAAACCCTCAGAGCCACAAGAGAAGACGGAGACCCGGTTCGTCTGGTGCGGGTTTCAAACGATCTTTCCGAAGGAAATTATATTGCAAAAACCATCAAAGACAATCTGCTCAAAGGGGCAAAATATGCCGACCATGCGGTGCTTTATCGGGTGAATGCCCAGTCCAACAGCGTGGAAAGAGCCCTCTCTGCCGCAAGAATCCCTTATCGGGTGTTTGGCGGTCAGCCCTTTTTGGGCAGAAAAGAGATCAAGGATGTGCGGGCGTATCTCTGTTTGATTTTGAATCCCCACGACGATGAACGGGTTATTCGGGTGATCAATGAACCCAAGCGGGCCATTGGAAACACCACCGTTGCCAAGGTACGGGAACTGGCCGACCAATATGACTGCAGTTTGTTTACCATTCTGGAACGGGCAGACACTTTTTCCTGTTTTTCCGGAAAAACCGCCACAAGCCTTTTGAATTTTGCTTCCTTGATCCGCAATTTGCAGAGTTTGGAAAAGGAACTCTCTTTGGATCTTTTGTATGACCGGATGCTGGAAATGACCGGCTATGAGATGAGTTTGATGGCCCAGGGGGAAGAAGGGCTCACCCGGTTGGAAAACGTGAAGGAATTTCGTTCCAATATTGCCGATTTTCTTTTGCGAGAGAGCAAAACCCCCGATCTTTATGTGGAGTTTGAAGAGGAAGAAACCGAACGCACCTTGTTGGAAAAATTCCTGGCCGAAACAGAACTTTCCACCGATCAGGACCGTTCGGATGATTCGGATGACTGTGTAACCCTGATGACCATCCATTCGGCCAAGGGGCTGGAATTTCCGGTGGTCTTTTTGCCGGGAATGGAAGAAAATCTGTTCCCCTCGGTGAGAAGTCTGGAAACCGAAGAGGATTTGGAAGAGGAACGCAGATTGGCTTATGTGGCGGTGACCCGTGCCAAAAATCAGCTTTATCTTTTTTGGGCAGAACAGCGGCTTTTATACGGCCGCACCATGCTCAACCCCGTTTCCCGTTATGTGGAAGAGATGGGGGATGATCTGTTGGAAAAAGAATTTCCGGACAGAAGAACCTCTGCCTCCTCTGCCGGAAAATCCTTTGCAGGCAGTTCTTATGGTAACGCCTTTGGCGGTGGTTCTTTCGGGGGCGGACAAAGACCTCAAAGATCTGCCTCTGCGCCCATTCGGGGGCTTTCCGGTGGCGCCGGCGGTTCCATTCCCGGTCTGAAAAAGCCTGTAGGCGGCGCTGTCCCGGGTCGTGTTTCGGCCACTTCAAAACCCTCCGGGGGCGGAAATGCTGCCATCCGATATGAAAAGGGAATGGCGGTTGTCCATGAAAAATTCGGCGACGGTGTGGTTATCAGCGTGGCACCTATGGGCAACGATCAATTGATCGAAGTGGAGTTTGATCGTGCCGGAAAGAAAAAGTTGATGGGCCGTCTGGCCAATATGAAACTGCGGGAAGATTGAACTCCTGCTTGTGTGATCCAAATCTCTATTAATGAAAGGTTGGAAGAAGATGAAAGTGGTTTTGTTGGCGCATACCCCCGATCCGGAACGAGTGGTGGCTTCCGCCGCCAAATTGTGTTACAGTTCGGTGGGAGTGGAAGAATTAAATGCCCGTATGAGTGATGAACAGGTGCAAAGTTTTGTTGCGCTCCTCTCTTCCTACGGCCATGAAAGCCCGGTGGAACACGTCACCTTCACCTTTGGCATTGAGGGGATCAGCCGCGCCTGTTCCCATCAACTGGTGCGCCATCGTATTGCTTCTTATAGTCAGAAAAGCCAGCGTTATGTGAACGAAGACGGCTTTGATTACATTGTGCCCCCTGCTGTTGCAGCGGACGAAACGGCCTTGAAAGCCTTTTCTGCGGCGATGGAAGCGGCAGACAGAGCCTATCACGAGATCGAAGAAATTTTGCTCGCCCATCATAAAGAGGCGTTGATGGCGGGCGGTCTTTCGGCAGAAGCGGCAGAAAAAAAGGCCAAGAAGATCGCCATCGAAGACGCCAGGTTTGTGTTGCCCAATGCCTGTGAAACCAAAATCGTGATGACGATGAATGTGCGCTCCCTTTTGGGCTTCTTCCGTCAGCGCTGCTGCCAAAGAGCCCAGTGGGAAATTCGCGATGTGGCCGACGAGATGCTTCGTCTTTGCAAAGAAGCGGCCCCCACGTTGTTTGCCAAGGCGGGCCCGCCCTGTGTAAACGGTCCCTGCCCCGAGGGTGGAATGAGCTGCGGCAAAGCCAAAGAGATGCGGGCGAAATATCGGCCCGAAAGCAAAGAGAGTGAGGCATAAAAATGGGCAGACTGATTGTGATCGAAGGGCTGGATGGCAGCGGAAAAACCACCCAGACAGATTTCTTCACCGACTATTTCCAAAAACGGGTTGCCTCCTTTTTGCGGGTGGACTTTCCGGACTATGAAAGCGATTCCAGCGCTCTGGTCAAGCGCTATCTGGCAGGGGAATTCGGCAGCGATCCCAAGGCGGTGAACCCCTATGCCGCCGCCAGTTTTTATGCGGTAGACCGTTTTGCCCATTTCCAGACCAAATGGAAAAAACTTTATGAACTGGGCGGCCTGGTGTTGGCCAATCGCTATACCACCGCCAATATGGTTCATCAATGTTCCAAACTGCCCGACCATGAATGGGATGATTTTCTGGACTGGCTGGATAATTATGAGTATAAAAAACTCGCCCTCCCCAGACCCGATCTGGTGATCTATTTGGATTTGGATCCCCAAAAGAGCCAGCAGCTTCTTTCAGGCAGATACCAGGGGGATGAGAGTAAAAAAGATATTCACGAACGGGATGTTGCCTATTTGAGCCTCTGCCGGAAGGCGGCTCTGGCGGCGGCCAAGCGCCAGGGTTGGCAGGTGATCCGCTGTTGGGAAGAGGATCGTCTGCTCACAAGAGAGGAGATGCACCAAAAGATTTTTGCGGTGATGGCGCCTTATCTTGCCGCTTGGGGTTTGATCACAAAGGAGGAGAGCGAACATGATCTGGATCTTTCTTGCTGACGGTTTTGAAGAAACCGAAGCCCTGACCACCGCTGATATTCTGATGCGGGCAGAGCAGGAGGTTTTGCTCATCCATGCCGGAAACGGACGGATTGCCACCGGCAGTCATGGGATCCGGGTGATCTGTGATTGCCAGGCAGACGAGTTGGATGGTTCCGAACTTCCCGGGTGTGTGGTGTTGCCCGGAGGAATGCCCGGAACCTTGAATCTGGAAAAGAACCCCTTTGTGCAGCAGGCCATTGATCAGGCGCTGGCAAATAATATTTTGCTGGGTGCCATCTGTGCCGCCCCCTCGATTTTGGGGCATAAGGGCGTTTTGCATGGCAAAAAGGCAACCTGTTTCCCCGGTTTTGAACAGGAACTTACCGGGGCAGAGATCACAGGCAATTTGGTGGAAGAAGACGGTCAGATCATCACCGCCAAGGGGATGGGTGCCACCGTTTTGTTTGGCCTGGCACTGGCCGAGCGATTGGTCGGAAAGCCGGAAGCAAATAAGATTCGCCGCAGCCTGCAGATGGAAGGAGAGGCCAGATGAACGATCAGGAGAAAAAGGATTTTTCTGTGACGGTTCCGGAAGAGGAGCCTGCGGCAATGCCCAAAAAAGAAGCGGAGAAATTCGTCTTGCAGGAGGATTTGGATTTTTCCTTTGCCGTTCCTGCCGAACCCACCGATGAAGAGAAAAAAGCCGCTAAAAAAGCGGCAAAAAAGGCGGCAAAGAAGGCTGCCAAGCGCAATCGCCGCGGTGCCGGTCTTCTTTATGTCTGCATCGTGATGATCGTTTGTGTGGTTTTGGCTCTGGGCGCCTTTTTGGTGGTGCGGGATTCCCTGGCCATTATGAAACCTTCCAGCGATCTGGAACTGGAAGTGGAAATTCCCATGGGCAGTACCACCCAAGAGATTGCAAACATTCTGGAAGAGTATGATGTGATCGATTATCCCTTCTTTTTCCGGGCTTATATGCGATTTTTGAATCAGGATGTGGTGTTGCAATACGGCACTTTCAATCTCCATCCCGGAATGAGTTACGAAGAGGTGAAAATCGCCCTGCAACAGATCAATCTGCGGGAAACGGTGATCATTACCATCCCGGAGGGATATGATCTTTTGCAAATTGCCCAACTGTTGGAAGACAACGATGTCATCGAAGATCATGAGGCCTTTATCGACTATACCAACTCCCATCTTTCTGAATTGGTGGGCGAACGGGGCGATCTGGTGCCGGTGAATGCCGATCGTTTCTTCCAGGTGGAGGGCTTTTTGTTCCCTGATACCTATGAATTTTATACCGATTCTTCCAATGCTTCTGCTGCCAAAAAGATGATAGACCGCTTTTTTGAGGTGGTGGACCGGAATATGGAAACCATTCGTGACGGGATGGAGAAAACGGGACTTTCCTTTGTGCAGTATATTTCGCTGGCGTCAATGCTTCAAAAAGAGTGCAGCGATGTCAATGAGATGAATCGGGTGGCGGGTGTTTTCTGCAATCGATTGGAAAACCCGCTTTCTTACCCCAGACTGGAATCGGACCCCACAAGAGATTATGCCAATGAGGTGGTGGCAACCCTTTCCCTGGTCCCGGTGCAAAAACAGATGGATGCCTATAACACCTATGTGTGCGCCGGTGTTCCTGTGGGGCCCATCTGCTCCCCCGGTGAGGCGGCATTGAAAGCTATCGCCGAAAGTGAAGAGCATCCTTATTTCTTCTTTGTGACCGATTCGGAAGGGAAATTTTATTATTCCGAAACCTATGCGGAACATCAGCAGATCTGCTGGCAGCTGGGGTATTACGGTGCCTGATCTTTGCCGAAAATAGTTTGAAAAAACATCTAAAAATCGGGCCGTCGGGGTTGCGAAACTCCGGCGGCCGTGTTATACTTGTTCGCAGTGGAAAGACAATCGTTTTTCCGACAAGGAATTTTTGGGAGGAAACGGCATGCAGGAAACAAAAGAGCAGACCTATCTGCTGGTGGATCAGGCGGTGCTGCCCGAGGTATTTCCCCGGGTGATTCTGGCCAAAAAACTCTATGCCAAAAGGGAGGCCAAAAGCCTTTCCGAAGCGGCCGAAATGGCAGGAATCTCGCGCAGCGCTCTCTATCGTTATAAAGATCATGTGTTTCTGTATTCCCCTTCGGATGCCGGCCGCCTTTTAACCCTCAGTCTGGTGATTGAGGATAGAAAAGGGATGCTGCGCAATCTGCTTGAATGCCTTGCGGGATTGGATTTGAATGTGATGACCATCCATCAGACCATTCCGGCGGATGGTGTCGCGGCGGTGACGGTCACCGTTTGTCAGCCGGGAGGCGGGCTTTCCCCCTCTCAACTGGTGGCACTTTTGGCGGAACAGCCGGGTGTGACCGGTGTTCGGCAGGTCAACGGCGGCTGATGCTGCTTACCAAAAAAAGAATGTTTTTTACTGGGCGCAGGCGCGCCCGAAAGGAGAAGGACAATATGTCGATCAGGGTTGCTGTGTTGGGACACGGCGTTGTGGGCAGCGGTGTGGCAGAGATTCTGCTGCATCAAAAGGATTGCATCTTTGCCCAAAGAAAAGAAGAACTGGAACTGGCTTATATTTTGGATGTGAGAAGTTTCCCCGACCTGCCGTATGCCTCGCTCTTTGTGCAGGACATTAACACCATTTTGCAGGATGAATCGGTGTCGGTGGTGGCGGAATGTATCGGCGGTGCCACGGTAGCATACGATCTGGTCTCCGCCTGTTTGCAGGCCAAAAAAAGTGTCTGCACCTCGAATAAGGAACTGATCGCCACAAGAGGAAACGAATTGTTTGCCATGGCCAAAGAAAACGGCGTGAATCTGCTTTATGAGGCCTGTGTGGGCGGCGGAATTCCGGTTTTGCGCCCCATCCAGACCTGCTTTGGCGCCAACAATATCTGCAAGGTCAGCGGTATCTTAAACGGCACCACCAACTATATCCTCTCGCGGATGCAGGAAACGGGCTGCAAAATGGAAGAGGCCTTGAAGGAGGCCCAACAGAAGGGCTATGCCGAAGCCGTTCCCACCGCTGATATCGAAGGGCATGACGCCGCCAGAAAGATCAGCATTTTGGCCAGTATGGCTACCGGCAAATATGTCAGCCCCTTTGATTTGCCTGTCTGCGGCATCCAGAATGTGACTGCCGAAGATCTCAAATACGCGTCCGTTTATGATTGCAGCGTGAAACTCATTGCCGAGTTTGAAGCCGAAAATGAGGGCGCACAGCTTTCTGTGGGTCCCTGTCTGGTTCCCAACAGCCATCTGTTGGCCCATGTGAACGGGGTGCAGAATGCCGTCCGTGTGGTGGGTGATATGGTGGGTGAAACGGTCTTTTATGGCCCCGGTGCCGGCAAGAATCCCACCGCAAGCGCCGTGGTATCCGATATGATTACCCTGACCAATCTGGCTCCGGTGGAACGGATCTATTGGTCTTCGGAACCTGCAAAGATTTCGGAAAAAGAAAAAACAGCCGATTATTATGTTCGCTTCTCCGGCCAGTCGGGCGCCAAGCCTTTGAGTGGCTTTGAAAATGTGAGTTTCCTGAGCGATCCTGAAAACCAGGCGACCTGTGCGGTGGTGGTCAAAAACACCTCCCGTTCGCGGTTGGAAAAGGCCCTCGCGGATGCCAATATCGGGTTGATTGCCCGGGTGATGGCATGAACGAGGTGAAAATTCGGGTGCCTGCCACCAGCGCCAATCTGGGGCCGGGATTCGATGCTCTTGGGCTGGCGGTGTCCCTTTATCACACCATCACCCTTTCCGAAGCAGAAAAAACAAGCGTCTATGTTCACAGACGGCTGATGCCTGATGGCGAGCGAAACAATCTGATCTTGAAGGCGGCCCGTATGGTATACGATCGGGCAGGGGCTCCCCAGCCCGCCGGGTTTTCTCTGATTCAGGAAAGTTTCATCCCCTCTGCAAGAGGGCTTGGCAGTTCTGCAGCCTGTGTTGCCGGCGGTCTTTTGGCGGCAAACCGCCTGTTGGGCGACCCTCTTTCCGCCGAAGAACTGCTGAAAATGGGAGTGCAGCTGGAAGGTCATCCGGATAATCTTGTGCCTGCTTTTTTCGGTGGATTTTGTGTCAGCGGAATGGAAGAAGACCGATTGCTTTATGCCAGATGTGAGGTGAAAAGGAAACTGCGGTTTGTGGCCTTGGTGCCCGATTTTCGGATGCGAACCTCCGAAAGCCGCGCCGCCCTGCCCGAAAGCTTGGATCGGCAAAAAATCGCCACCCAAATCGCCGCCTCCTCTCTTGTGACATCGGCTTTCTTTTCGGGAAGATATGAACTGCTTGCCGCCGCAAAGTGGGATCATCTTTGCACCCCGGCCAGATTGAATCTGATTCCCGGCGGAAAAGAATTGGTGCGTCTTGCTGAAGAAAACGGTGCTTTGACAGCGGTGATCAGCGGTGCAGGAAGCAGCGTTTTGGCGGTGTTCGATTCCCCCTCGCCGGAGATTGACAGGCTGGTTTCGACCGTCAAACAGGCCGATTTGCCGGTTCCGGTTCGCTGCCTTCGTCTGAAAGCCGATAACAGAGGCGCCCGATTTTTATAATTTATTTGATCAGGACCGGAACTGCTTTGCAGTTCCGGTTTTTTTGCACTCTTTTTTAGCCAAACAGTTGCCCTGAAAGGGGGTTGTGTGGTATAATACCCTGAATAAATATTTTTAGCTGACTTGATAAAAAAGGAGAGAGCAGGCGTGCGAATTTTGGGGATCGACCCGGGTTATGCCATCGTGGGCTGGGGCGTGTTGGATAGCCGTCCCGGGGCCTTTGAACTGAAAGGGTTCGGCGCCATTTTGACCGAAGCGGATCTGCCCTTTCCCAAGCGTTTGGCCATCATCGCCGCCGATATGGAAGAATTACTGGATAAATATCAGCCCGACTGTCTGGCCATCGAAAAATTATATTTCAACACCAACACCACCACCGCCATCGATGTGGCCCAGGCAAGAGGGGTAATTGTGGCCGCCTGTGCCGGGCGCAACATTCCCGTTTCGGAATACACCCCTTCCCAGGTGAAACAGAGTGTGGTGGGATATGGCAAGGCCGAAAAGGCCCAGGTGATGGAAATGGTTCGTAAACTTTTGAAACTGGAAAAGGTGCCCCGCCCGGATGATACTGCCGATGCCCTGGCGCTGGCCATCACCCATTCCCATGTGGCAACCGGCGCGGTGTTTTCTGCCGGTTTAAAAGAACGAAAGGGAATCTGAAAAAAAGAGTGGGGAGCAGAAAGGCCGAAGAACCCCGTAAGAAAACAATCAAAACCTTTGGTGTGACAGAGGAGGATAAACATGTTTGAGTCCTTAAGCGGAAAAATCAGTCTGCCGGAAAACGGCGTTGCCGTGGTGCAGACAGGCGGTGTGGCATTTCGGTGCTCTGTTTCTGCCAACACCATGCAAAAACTCTCTGCCATAAGTGAAGGAACGGTCTATGTTTTTTTGCATGTGCGGGAAGATGCGCTGGAACTCTTTGGCTTTTTTGATACATCGGAACGCAGATGCTTTTTGCAGTTGACCGGGGTGTCCGGGGTGGGGCCGAAGGCCGCCCTTGCCATTTTGAGTGTTTTGACGCCGGACGGTCTGGCGGCCGCCGTCAGCGGAAACAATGTAAAGGCCATCACCGCGGCAAACGGTGTGGGGCCCAAACTGGCCCAACGGATCATTTTGGAATTGAAAGATAAGCTGGCCTCTTCCGGGGCAAACAATTTTGTGGCTGCAACCGGCACCATTCCTGCCGGCGGCTTTGCAGACGAGGCGTTGGAGGCTTTGACGGTGTTGGGTTATCCTGCGGCGGTGGCACAAGAGGCGGTAAACGCCTGCCGCGCCGAAAGTGTGGAAGAAACCATCCGCCGGGCCCTGCGTTATCTGGCCGGCAACCGATAAAAAGAAATACGAGATTCGGATTCAAGGGAAGGAGACTGCCCCATGAGCATTATGGAAGGATATGAAGGGGATTTTGAAAATCGCCTGTTGGCACCCGAAAGCATCGGTACAGACGGAGATGACGAAATCAGCCTGCGCCCCCGCACCTTTGAAGATTATGTGGGACAGGAAAAGGTGAAAGAAAACCTTTCGGTTTATATTGCTGCCGCCAAAGGCAGAGAAGAGGCGCTGGACCATGTGTTGCTTTATGGCCCGCCCGGTCTTGGTAAAACCACCCTCGCCGGCATCATCGCCAACGAGATGGGGGTCAACATTCGGGTGACCAGCGGCCCTGCCATTGAAAAGCCCGGCGATCTGGCCGCCCTTTTGACCAACCTGACCCCGGGGGACATTTTGTTTGTAGACGAGATTCATAGACTTTCCCGTGCGGTGGAAGAGGTGCTTTATCCTGCCATGGAAGACCGTGCGCTGGACATCATCATCGGAAAAGGCCCTTCGGCCCGCAGCATTCGCATCGATCTGCCCCGATTCACGCTGATCGGAGCCACCACAAGAGCCGGACAGCTTTCAGCCCCCCTGCGGGATCGTTTCGGGGTAATCTTCCGTTTGAATCTCTATTCCAACGAAGAATTGGCCAAAATCGTCCGTCGAAGCGCGGGCCTTTTGCATATCGATTGCACCGAAGAAGGAGCCTTGGAATTGGCCTCCCGTTCCAGAGGAACCCCCAGAATCGCCAACCGTCTTTTGAAACGGGTGCGGGATTTTGCCGAGGTGCTTGGCAGCGGTGTTATTGATCAAAAACTGGCCGATAAAAGCCTGAATCGGATGGAAGTGGATGAATTGGGGCTGGATGAAGTGGATAGAAAACTTCTGAAAACCATGATCCGAAACTATAACGGCGGCCCGGTGGGGCTGGAAACCCTGGCAGCCAGCGTCGGGGAAGAGGCGGTCACCATCGAAGATGTTTATGAGCCTTATCTGATGCAGATCGGCTTTGTAGCCAGAACCCCGAGAGGCCGTGTGGTAACCGATCTGGCCTATTCCCATCTGGGGATGACTCCTCCGGGGGAAAAGGGCAAAGGAGATGCCCAACAGATGAAACTTCCTGCTGAGGAATAAGGGCAGGAGAAGGAGAAGATATGCTTCTTGCAGAAAATTGGAAAGATTATCGTCTGCTGGATACTTCCGGCGGTGAAAAATTGGAAAAATGGGGCAACGTGACCCTGGTGCGGCCGGATCCTCAGGTGATCTGGAACACAAAAAAGGATTCTGCCTGGCAACAGGCGGATGCCTATTATCACCGCAGCAATCAGGGGGGCGGAAAATGGGAATACCGCAAAAGTTTTCCCGAAAACTGGGTGATCTCCTATGGGGATCTACGCTTTAAGATCTCGCCCACCGGCTTCAAACACACAGGCCTTTTTCCGGAACAGGCGGTCAACTGGGATCGGTTCGGAGAAATGATCCGAAAGGCCGGAAGACCTGTTCGGGTGCTCAATCTCTTTGCCTATACCGGCGGAGCCACTCTTGCGGCGGCAGCGGCCGGCGCAGAGGTCACCCATGTGGACGCCTCCAAGGGGATGGTGCAGTGGGCAAGGGAGAATGCCGCCCTTTCGGGTTTGGCAGACCGTCCCATCCGCTGGATTGTGGATGATTGCGAAAAATTCGTGGCAAGAGAGATCCGAAGAGGGAAAAGATATGACGCGGTGATTCTGGATCCTCCTTCCTATGGCCGCGGCCCGGGAGGAGAGGTCTGGAAACTGGAAGATGCCATTTTCGGTCTTTGCAGTCTGATCTCCGGGGTGCTCAGCGAACAACCCTTGTTTGTTGCCCTCAACAGTTATACCACCGGGCTCAATCCCGGAACCATGGCCCATCTGCTTTCGGTGACCATGCCGAAGGGAATCGCCACAGCAGACGAGATCGGTCTGCCCCAAGAAAAGGAAAATCTTGCCCTGCCCTGCGGATCCACCGCTTTGTGGCAGCCAAAATAAAAAAGACCAGTTATCAGGAAAAAGAAAAGAGAGAACACCATGACCAATCAAGAGCCGATGATCCGGGCGGAAGGCCTTTATTATGCTTATGAAACCGAACAAAACGCTCCCCTGCCGATTTTTGAGGGGCTTGATTTTGTTGTCCATAAGGGCGAATTTGTGGCGGTTTTGGGCCATAACGGCAGCGGAAAATCAACCCTGGCAAAGTGTTTCAACGGGATCCTGGTGCCCGATCGGGGCCGTGTTTTGGTGGAAGATCTGGATACCGCAGTCGAAGAAACATTGTATGATTTGCGTCGTAAGGTTGGAATGGTTTTTCAAAATCCCGATAATCAGATTGTGGCAACTCAGGTGGAAGAGGATGTGGCCTTTGCCCCTGAAAATCTGGGGATCGAGCCCAAAGAGATCCGCCGTCGGGTGGATGAGGCGCTGGAAGCGGTGGGAATGAGCCATGAAAAACTCTCTGCACCCCATAATCTTTCAGGCGGGCAGAAACAACGGGTTGCCATCGCCGGTATCATCGCTATGCGGCCCGATTGCATTGTAATGGATGAACCCACCGCCATGCTGGACCCAAGAGGACGCAGAGAGGTAATCTCCTGCATCGAGATGCTGCGAAAGGAATATGGCATCACCGTGGTGCTGATCACCCATTATATGGACGAGGCGGCAAAAGCCGATCGAATTGCGGTGATGGATGACGGCAAAATTTTGATGGAAGGCACCCCAAAAGAAGTCTTCCGCAATGTTGCCCGATTGAAAGAATTGGGACTTGATGTGCCCCAGGCCACCGAACTGGCCCATCTTTTGCGGGAGCAGGGAGCCGATCTGCCGGATGACCTTTTGAGCGAAGAGGAGTTTGTGGAAGCCTTTTCCAAACTGGTTTCTCCGGGCAAAGAACAAACAACACAACCAATGCCTTCTCTTTTGGATCCGGAAGAAATCGCTCCTTCGGAAATTGCTCTTCGAAGCGAAGATCTTTCTTATGTTTATACCCAGGGCGGAATTTTGAAAAAGCCCGCTTTGCAAAATGTGAGTTTTTCGGTAAAAAAGGGCAGTATGATAGGTCTGATCGGACACACCGGCAGCGGAAAATCCACTTTGGTGCAGCAGTTCAACGGCCTCTTGAAACCCACCTCCGGCAAAATGCTGGTGGGGGAATCGGATATTTGGGCCGATTCCAAAAAACTCCGGGCCTTCCGTTTTCGGGTGGGGGTGGTCTTCCAATATCCCGAATATCAGTTGTTTGAAGAAACCGTGGCCAAAGATATTGCCTTTGGCCCGAAAAATATGGGCCTTTCGGAAGAAGAGATTAAAAGACGGGTGGAAACCGCTGCCAAAAGAGTGGGGCTGACCAACGAATTGCTGGCCAAATCCCCTATGGATCTTTCTGGTGGGGAAAAGCGTCGGGCAGCCATTGCCGGCATTATGGCCATGGAGCCGGAAATTTTGGTGTTGGATGAACCCACAGCCGGTTTGGATCCCAAGGGAAGAGAGGCCATTCTCTCTGACATCCGTCGCTATCAAAAGGAAAGCCAAAGCACCGTCATCCTGGTTTCCCATTCCATGGAAGATATTGCCCGCTTCACCGACCGGGTGTTGGTGTTGGAATCGGGGAATTTGGTGGCCGATTGCCCCACCCGCAGTATCTTCTCTGCTGCCGAATTGCTGGAACGCATCGGCCTTTCTCTGCCGCAGGTTACCAAAATTTTCGAACGCCTGCAAAAAATGAACTATCCCTTGCCCTCTAATGTGCTCTCCTGCCAAGAGGGGGCAGATTTGCTGAAACCTCTGCTTGGCCTTTGATCCCGAAATCCCTTTGGAAAGGAACACTTCTCCATGCTGAAAGATATCACCATCGGACAATATTATGTCGCCGACAGCGTGATCCATCGGTTGGATCCCAGAACCAAAATTTTGCTGGTTTTGGGATATATTGTGATGCTTTTTTTTGCCAAAGATCTTGTGGGAATGATCCCTGCCTTTTTGCTGTTGGCGGCGGCCTATCTTTTGGCAAAGATCCCCGGCAGAATGATCCTCAAAAGTATCAAACCCATCCTGCCCATTTTGCTTTTGACCGGTGTTTTGAATCTCTTTTTTGTGAAAACAGGCCAACTGCTTGTGGATGTCTGGTTCATCAAAATTTATGAAGACGGCATCCGCCATGCACTGCTTTTGATGGTGCGGATCCTGCTTTTGATCGTCAGCAGCAGCCTTTTGACCTATACCACCAGCCCTATCTCGCTGACCGACGGCATTAAACGGCTGCTTTCTCCTTTGAAGGCGGTGCGCTTTCCTGCTCACGAACTGGCCATGATGATGACGCTGGCGCTGCGCTTTATCCCCACTTTGATCGAAGAAACCGAAAAGATTATGAATGCCCAAAAGGCAAGGGGCGCTGATCTGGAATCGGGCGGCCTTCTGACCAGAGTGCGTTCCCTGGTCCCCATTTTTATTCCGCTGTTTGTTTCCGCCTTCCGCCGTGCCGAAGAATTGGCCCTGGCCATGGATTGCCGTTGTTACCAAGGGGATACCGGCCGCACCAGAATGAAACAACTGCACTTTGGCCTCTCTGATCTTTTGGCGGCCTTGGTGGTTGTTTTGTGTATGGTTCTTGTGATGACGATGCCGAGAATCATCTGAATGACCGTTTTATTTTAAGAGAAAGGAGAGGAAAAGGATGCCCCGTTATGTCTGTTGCTGTCGGTATGATGGAACCGCCTATCGCGGATTTCAGGTGCAGGTGGAAGAAAACACCGTCTGTCGGGTGTTACAGGATGCTCTGGAACAGCTCTTTCGTGTCCGGCCGGAGATCAAGGGATGCAGCCGCACCGATTCCGGGGTGCATGCCTATGCCTTTTGCTTCTCTTTTTTGTGTGAAAAAGAAATTGACCCCAAAAGGCTGCCCGCGGCGCTGAACACCTTCCTGCCCCCGGATGTGGCGGTGGTGCAGGCCTCTTTTGCGCCGGAAGATTTTCATCCCAGATATGATTGTCTGGGCAAAGAATATGTCTATCGGGTGCTCAACCGCCGCCTGCGGGATCCTTTTTATGAGAAAAAGGCACTCCTTTGGCCGGGAAAATTGGATGAAAAGATGCTGAATCGTGCTGCCCGGGCCTTTGTGGGCGAAAAGGATTTTACCTCTTTTTGCGGATCAAACGGCAAGGTAAAAGAGGATATGGTCCGGGAAATCACCGAATTTTCGGTGACCAGGAAGGGTGACGAGATCTTCTTTCGGGTGCGCGGCACCGGTTTTTTATATCATATGGTTCGTATTATGGTGGGAACGCTGTTGCAAATTGCCCAGGGTGTCTATCCGGAAGATTCGGTGGAAGAGATGCTGCAGGCAAAGGATCGAAGGGTTGCCGGGATGACCGCCCCTGCCCACGGACTTTATTTGAATCGGGTTTTTTATGATCCGGTATTACTTTCTGCCGCAGAGGAGGGTGCGCCATGGCTGAAGTGACCGATATCCGCAGACTTTGGAAAAAGCAAAAGCGACGCCGCAGATTTTGGCAGGCCTTGATGGTTTTTGCGCTGCTCGTTCTCTTCTTTGTGATTGCTGTCAACTGGGGCACCATCTCTTCTTATCTGGTTTTGCCCGATGCGGATGCCAGTTTGCGCCGGGAAACGGCAGGGGAACTTCCTGTGGCGGTGGATGGCAGCAAATATCATCAACTCCTTTCGGATGAAGATCATCTTTTGATCGTTCAGGATGTCAGCGTGGATCGGTATGATGCCGGGGTGGGCTTTTATGACCGCTATCCCCACAGTCTCACCGAACCCCGTGCTGATTTTGCCGGCCATTGGACGGTGGTTTATGCCCCCGGTGCCTATAAAGCGGTTCTCTATCGGGAAGATCGACTCAGTTGGGAATGGACGGGTGAAGACAGACTTCTGACTGCCGTCGTCTCGAAGGAGGGAAAGGTTGCCATTGCCGGTTGTTCGGGGCTCTATTCCTCTCGGGTGACGGTGTATAACAAAAACAAAAAAGAACTTCTGAAACTGGATACCGATGAACAGGTGACGGTGATGGAGTTTTCTGAAAATGATGCCTGCATGGCGGTGGCCTCCACCACCACAAAAGCCGGGGCGCTGGTTTCCAGCATTCGTCAACTGCGCTTTGGAAACAGTCAGGCGGATTATGAAATCGCCCTTCCGGGGGAATGGGTCTTGAAAATGCAGTATACCAAGGCAGGCAATCTGATGGTGGTCTGCAACGGCGGCGTCTATCTGTTTGATCCTTCCGGGAAGCAGATCTCGCATATGGCCTATCCCGCCGAACTTCTTGCGGTGACCTGCAACAGTCAGCGGCTGATTTTTTCCCTGGAGTCCACAGATCCGGAAAAAAGCCGGTTGATTATGCTGAGCGATCAGTTTGATCTTCTTTGTGATCTGCAGCTTTCGGGCAAAAGTGTTTCTCTCAGCCTCTCGGGCAAACGGGCGGTGGCCGTCACCGAAGAGAGTGTCTATCTCTTCGCGGCAGACGGGATGAGCGGAACCTTTTATCAAACCCGTGTGGGTGTGCGGTATGCTGCCTATCTGAATGGCCGGATGATCGCGGTCACCGATCAGGAATTGATCGAACTGTTCCCGGCAAAATAAGTCATCAGGAGGAAAAATTATGACTGCCCCTCAAATTTTCGGTATTGTTATTGACCTGGTCTGTGTTTTGCTTGTGGTTTTGATGCTCATTTCCGGTTGGAAAAAGGGCTTTGTTT
>JAFQMB010000195.1 GCA_017421095.1 Oscillospiraceae bacterium | reverse complement strand
GGGGGCAAAGACCCGTTCGCACCAAAATTCCTCGCGGTTGTTGAGGACGCTATAGAGAATCTTCATTCCAAGATGGCTCATGCCGATCTCATAAGTATCGGGGAAGCAGAAAGCAAAACGAACTTCCGCCTCTTCCCTTTCTTTATAAACGCAGTTCATCTCGTTGCCGCAATATTGGGCCGGTTTGGCCACCTTGGGCAAAAGATCCTGCACTTTTTCCAAAATTTCGGGATTTTTCAAGGGTTTTTATGCTCCTTTTTTTCCTGTTCTTTCAGGCTTTGTTTTCTGTTTTGTCGGTTTCGTCCGCGGAACGGCTGCTCCAATCCTTTCCGGCAGGAACGGCCATTTCCTTGCTTGCGGCACGGAAAAGGAACCAACCGATGGCAATCACCATAGCGGCGATGATCACCTGCAGGAAAATAAACCCACCGACAGATTGGCCGTAATAAGCGGCTTTTTCAGCGGCGTTTGTCAGGTCCGGCAGGGTTCGGAAGGCGGCCATCAACACCATCAGCGCCAAATGGAACCAACAGGTATTGTCTTTTTCCGATTTTGCGCTCATTTTTTCAATCAAACGGGCAACATAGGCAACCCCAAGCCAAAGAAGCGGCCGCAGGAAAACCGCAATCAGTTCGACTGTCACCCGGGCATCGTTATAAGCGGCATTCACATTGATCTCTTCATTTTCCAACAGGGTGGCGGCATTTTGGTACAAAACAGAACCGGCAACCGCAACCCCGGAAAGAAGAGCAGAGAGGGCGTTTTTCCAAAATTTCACCTTTGTCAGCACCCCGAAAAAGAGGCCGGCATAAAAGGCAGAGAAACTCAAATCCAAAAGCACCCCTTGAATCTGATGCAGCAGCAAAAGGCGAGAGGTGTTGTCGGTTTGGGCGGCCACCACTTCGGTGAGAATATAAATCAGCGCCGGCAAAAACAGGCCGAACAAAAGGGTCATGGCAAAGAGCAAAAGGCCGCGCTTGTCCTGTTTGTTCCAACGATTGAGATTGGCAGAAAAACGATTCACAAAAACGATCTCCTTTCAGAGCAAAACAATCGGTCCGGAATATTATCAACAGAATTTTATGAAAACAAAACTTTTCCGCATTATTTATTATCGCACGAAATGAAGCCGCAGTCAACCGAAAAGGATACTTTTTCACTCCCTTTCCCGTTTTTTTGCGGGAAATTTTCCTCATGAAGAAGCAAAGAAGCCGTCCTCCTTTTCGGAAGACGGCTCAATTTTAGGGTTTTGGATCGGCCGGTTCTTTTCGCCAAACCATTTTGTTGACGATACCGGTATAACTTTGGATGATCCTGACCACTTTATCGGAAACATTCCGGTCCTGATAATCGGGAACCGGAAGTCCCATATCTCCACTTTGATGCATAGTCACCGCCAGTGAAACCGCCTGCAACAAAGAATGGGTGTCGATGCCCGCCAAGACAAAGCAGCCTTTATCCAAGGCCTCGGGGCGTTCGGTGCTGGTGCGGATGCAAACGGCGGGGAACGGATGGCCCACAGAGAGGAAATAGCTGCTCTCTTCCGGCAGGGTGCCCGAATCGGAAACCACCGCAAAGGCGTTCATTTGCAGGCAATTATAATCGTGGAAGCCCATAGGTTCGTGGCAGATCACCCGACGGTCCAACGAGAAGCCGCTTTCTTCCAGCTTTTTCCGGGAACGGGGATGACAGGAATAGACCACCGGCATATCATAAACCTCGGCCATTTTGTTGATGGCTGTAAAGAGGGAACGGAAGTTTTTGTC
>JAFQMB010000194.1 GCA_017421095.1 Oscillospiraceae bacterium | reverse complement strand
TGGCACGCAAAACGGCACTCACACCGGCATCGGCATGGTTGGGGAAATGCTGCAGGTTCTCGGTTTTCGAGGTGACCAGATCCAAATTATCAAGCGGATCGACAAATTGGACTGATTCATCTGCAGAGGCGATTGCAATGCCGCCGATGCATGTCAGCAAAATTGCCAAACAGCAGATAATCGACAGCAGGCTTCTCATAGTTTTCTGCATCAAACTCACACCTTTCTGAAATTTATGATCTTCTTGAGGGGATACTCCCCCCTCTTACAACGTCATTCTAACACGCTGTTTTTGTTTTGTAATGGTTTTGATTTTGTGTAACGTTTCACCAGATTTTGTTTTTTTCGTGATTTGGACAGGATTTTGCACTTGACTTATCCGAATTTTTATGCACTTTTGCAAGTTGCACAAAAGGAAAGCCTCCCTTTTGTTCATCTTGTTAAATTACCTGTTTTCCTTGAAAAGACAAAGGAAATCACAAAAATGAACAAGCCCCATAACAACAGATGTCTCTTGTTCTTTTTCATAAAAAAGAAAGGAGGGCTGTCGCCCTCCCGTTCCTTTTTCTTTTTATGCCTCGGAAAACTGGTCCTTCCCCACGCCGCAGAGAGGGCAAACCCAATCCTCGGGAAGATCTTCCCATTTGGTGCCGGGAGCGATTCCCTGGTCCGGATCTCCCAAAGTTTCATCATAAACATAACCGCAAACATCACATTCGTATTTCATCGGTAGCATCCTTTCTTTTTGATCATAGATATTTTATTGTTTATATGATACCACAACAAGCGGACAAAAAAACAGGCGAATCAATAATTTTCTGCGTGAACTTCAAAAAAGCTCTGAGGATGATCGCAGACAGGGCACTTATCGGGAGCGTTGGTGCCCACCACAAGATGACCGCAGTTGCGGCACTCCCACACCTTAACCTCGCTCTTGGCGAAGACCGCAGCTGTTTCCACGTTTTTCAAAAGTGCTCTGTAACGCTCTTCGTGGTGTTTTTCGATGGCTGCCACCATACGGAACTTGGCGGCCAGTTCGGAGAAACCTTCTTCTTCGGCGGTTTTGGCAAAGCCGTCATACATATCGGTCCACTCATAGTTTTCGCCCTCGGCGGCGTGCAACAGGTTTTCGGCAGTATCCCCCAGGCCGGCCAATTCCTTAAACCACATCTTGGCGTGTTCCTTTTCATTGTCGGCCGTTTTCAAAAACAACGCGGCAATCTGTTCATATCCTTCCTTTTTGGCCACGGAAGCAAAATAGGTATACTTGTTTCTGGCCTGAGATTCTCCGGCAAAAGCGGCTTCCAGATTCTTTTCGGTCTGGGTGCCGGCATATCTGTTTGCCGCCTTGGGTGCCTCTTCTACCACTTCCAAAGCAGCCTCCGGAGCACCGCAAATGGGGCAAACAGGGGCTTCGCCTTCCGCCACTTCAAAAATGGCATTGCAGATCTTGCATCTGTATTTTTTCATTGTTCAAAACTCCTTTTTATATAATTTTATGCCGAGATCGGCATTTTTTATGTTTTCAAAGACCGCAATCCCTGATCTTTTTCTCTTTGAAATAGTATTCAGCATCGTGGGGTCCGATTTCTCGCAACACCCGACAGGGATTGCCCACCGCCACCACCCCGGAAGGGATATCTTTTGTCACCACACTCCCGGCGCCGATGACGGTGTGATCTCCGATTTTAACACCCGGAAGCAAAATGGCTCCTGCTCCGATCCAGCAGTTTTTCCCGATCACCACCGAGGCATTATATTGATAGGCCTGTTCCCTCAAAGAGGGCAAAATGGGATGTCCTGCGGTGGCCACCACCACATTGGGACCAAACATGGTGTGATCCCCCACATAGATATGGGTGTCATCCACCAAGGTCAGATTATAATTGGCATAAACCTGTTTCCCGAAATGACAGAATTTTCCCGCCCAGTTGGCGTGCAATGGCGGCTCGATATAACAGCCCTCTCCCAGTTCAGCAAACATCTCTTTCAGAAGCTGTTGTCTTTTTTCCTGCTCTTTGGGTCTGGTTGCATTATATTCATAAAGTTTTTCCTGCCGGGCCAACTGCTCGGCCATAATCTCTTCGTCCCCGGGCAGATAAAGATCCCCGGTATGGAGTTTTCCTTTTTCGGTCATCATCTCTTCCCCCGTTTTCAAGGGCTCATTCCGATTCTTCGTTCAGCATGATCCGAATGATTTCCCGGTCGGTTTCCACCATTCCGTTTTGGGCCAGTTTTCCCACATTACGAATGGTGTCTTCCACGCTGCTGCCCACCAAACCGTCTCCCGAATAGAATTCCTTTTTATTCAGATACATCTGCATCCCCAAAAGACCCGATTCCACCGCAGAGGCGATTTTTGCGGCACAGCTTGCCTTGGCGCCGTCACAAACCACGCCGGAGTTGATGGCAAGCCCGTTCACCACCGTGTGGGCAATTTCATCCCAACCGCCGCCATAGAGATACATCACACCGGCCGCCGCACCGCATCCGGCGCTGATAGCGCCGCAATAGGCCGAAAGGCAGCCGATGCCGGTTTTCAAATGGATGGTGGTCAGATTGGAGATCAGCAGCGCACGATAGAGTTTTTCTTTGGAAACACCCAATTCTTCCGCATAAACGATCACCGGAAGCGAAGCGGTCATTCCCTGGTTGCCGCTGCCCGAATTGATCACCACCGGAAGCTCACAGCCGTTCATTCTGGCATCAGAGCCTGCAGCCGCAAAGGCTTTTGCCCGATTCCAAACCCCATCCCCATAGGCATCCAACAGGGTTTTACCGATGGCGGCACCGTATTTTCCGCTTAGTCCTTCTTTGGCGATGGCGGTGTTATAGGCAATCTGCCGATCCAGAACCTTCTGAACCAACGAAAGGTCTGCTTCCCGGGCAAATTCCAAAATCCCCTCAATGGTCAAAGGGTCTTTCTTTTTGATATCTGCCCGATCCACTTCGCAGGAATAGACCGTTTTGTTATCCACTCGGATCAGACAAATCCCGGTGTGGCGGTCTACCGTTCGGACATAGACCTCATGCTCTTTGTTTTCCAATCGAATGCCGATATCCAACACATGATCGGTCAATGCTTCTGATATGACAATTTCCGTGTTTTCTAAAAAGGAACGGATTTCTTTTTGCTGCTCCGACAAAATGCCGGCCAATACCTCCAAATCCCGATCGGGATTCCCGGCAATCACCCCTGCCGCCACCGCAGCTCCGATCCCGCGCAAACCGCCGGTGCCCGGCACCTTCACACTCTTGACATTTTTGATGATGTTACCGCTGGCCGAAACCGACACCCGTTCCACCGGCCCGATCAAATACTCTTTGGCTTTTGCAGCTGTCAGGGCAATGGCAATGGGCTCGGTGCAGCCCATGGCGGGGACAAGTTCCCTTTCCAGGATCTTGATATAAATGTCCTGTGTTCTGTTATCCATAAACGGATCCTTTCCGCAGCCGATGATTTCTCTTTCCGATCTTTTGATTTCCGATCCGAGGTTTTCTTTGACGGCAAACAAATTTTTTGAACGCTTTTTGACAGAAAAACCCCCGCAGCAAAGACGGGTGCTTCCTTTTTGCATTCAAGCCCGCCTGAGGATCGGCACTGACCTCTTCTTCGCCGCTCTGAGGGTTGCAAGCAGAAAAGGCCGCCGTCAAGGTAACCAACAGAACCAGGGTCATCAAAAAAGAAATCAAGCATTTTATCCGATTCATAAATGTCCTCCTCGTATGATTATTCTCACTGATATATAGCGTTCTTTTGGTAAAAAGATCCATTGTCAAACAATAATCCATTATCCATTTCATCCTACTACTTTTTTGGAAAACAGTCAATAGCCGTTTTCGGATTTCTCTTTCAAAAAATCGAAAACAAAGCGCTGCTACGCCAAATTCGACCGAGGATCCCTCCCCTGATTTTTCAAAAATAAAAAAAGACTTCGGCAAAACCGAAGCCTTTTTGTTTGTTCAAATCTCTGTTCGATGAACCCGAATCCCGATTTTTTCCAAATCGTTTTTTTTCCGGAACCGACGCAAAAGGGCCTGTTTCCAGGCGATCAATCTGTCATGGGGCAGAAAATAACTAATCAGTAACGCCATGAGCACGCCGATCCCCGTATCCAGAATGCGATTCAAAGAATAACTGATGTAAGTTTCCACCGGGGTATTAAACAAAATGATGCAAATGACCACCCCACCCGGCTGGACAGCCCCCGGCCAATGAAAGACCAGGCTGAAAAAGATCAAAAGCAAAACCCCGAAAAAGAGCATCAAAAAGATCAAGGGACGGGTTTCACCATCGGGATAAAATTGAATGTAGACCCAGAAAAGCCCCATTCCCAAAAGACCGCCGATGATGGTACCGATCAAACGGTTTCCGCCATTGAGTTTGGAATCGGCCATATCGCTGCCCATCCCAAAGACCACCCCGATGCAGGCAAAGGTGGGGTTGCGGTCGAACAAATAATAAAGCGCGGCGCAAAGCACACAGGCAAAAGCGGTTTTGACACTTCGCCATCCGCTGCGAAACAGTTTCTTCTTTTCTGTCACACCAAAATCTCCTTTTCGGTCTGTTATCTTCCCTTTGGCAGTGAATGTTTCCTTCGCTCTTTCTTGACATCCTTCGCCAAAAAAACCACAAAAAAGAGACAGCTCAACAGCTGCCTCTTTCTTTGATTTTGTTGACGGCTTATTCCGCGAAACCGGAATCCACCAGAGCAACCAGGCTTTCCACAGCCTCCTGCTCATCGCTGCCATCGGCAACAATGCGGATATCGGTGCCGCCCATAATGCCCAAAGACAAGACACCCAACAGGCTCTTAGCATTCACTCGGCGTTCTTCCTTTTCCACCCAAACGCTGGATTTGAATTCATTGGCTCTCTGAATGAAGAAGGTGGCGGGACGTGCATGCAGACCAACCTGATTCTGAACCGTAACATCTTTCACAAACATAATAATCGGTGCTCCTTTTTTGCCGGCTGGGCCGGAACTTGGATTCCAAAAATAGGCTATTGCTTATGCTTGTAATTATAAACACATTTTTTCTTTTCGTCAACGGCTGAGGAATCTTTCCCCTTCCATTTTTGAAATCTTCTCTCGTTTTTATAAGAACCGTACAGTTTTTCGGGAGCTATTTGTGCAAAATGACAACCTTCTCCCGGCTTACCCTTCGGTTTCTGCCGTCTTTTTTCTTCTGCGGCCGGACTTCTTTTTTCCCGGCAATGGCGGATGGGCTTCCAGCCAGGCGGCATAAAGATCCGGTCTTTTTTCCGCCGTTTCCTTTTGCGCCTGTTCCTGCCGCCAAAGATCCACCTTTCCGTGGTCACCCGAAAGTAACACACCGGGCACCTCCCGATCATGCCAAAGGGCAGGACGGGTATACTGCGGATATTCCAAAAGGCCGTCAAAATGGCTTTCGTCCTCGAAGCAGATGTCTTCACTCAACACCCC
>JAFQMB010000193.1 GCA_017421095.1 Oscillospiraceae bacterium | reverse complement strand
CAAAGAAAACACCTGACGCCCGCCTCCTTTCCATATGCGACAAAAGGTCGCAGAATACACTCTTCTTTGTTTATTTCATAAAGGACTATGCCGGTCATACAAAATCGGTTTGTTCTTTTCTCCGTCGCAGTTGGCCGCAGGCGGCATCAATATCTGCCCCCAGCGTTCTTCTGCTTGTCACCGAGATTCCGCCCTTTTCCAGCCGGGCGGCAAAGGCCTTCACCACCCCTTTGGATGGCGGTTTCTTTCCCGTTTCTTCCACCGGGTTGATGGGAATCAGATTCACATGACAGGGGAAATCTTTCAAAAGCCCGATCAGTCGGTCGGCTTCATCGGAAGAATCGTTTTCCCCGGCAATGAGCGCATATTCAAAGGTCACTCTTCTGCCTGTTTTTTCAAAATAGGTTTTACAGGCAGGGATCAGTTCCGAAAGTTCCCATCTGCGGTTCACCGGCATCAAAGAGGAACGCCGCAGATTATCGGCAGCGTGAAGAGAAACAGCCAATGTGATCTGCCGTTTTTGTTCGGCAAGGGCCAAAATTTTCGGCACAATGCCACAGGTGGAAAGGGTGATGTGTCTTGCGGTGAGGTTTCTTCCCATCGGGTGGCTGACCAGATCCAAAAAACGAACCACTTGGCCGAAATTATCCAGCGGCTCGCCCATTCCCATCAAAACCACATGGCTGATATGGCAGGAAAGCGCCTCTTCCGCCTTTTCGATCTGCCCAAGCATTTCGGCGGCGGTCAGATCCCGGATTTTACCCGAAAGACCGGTGGCGCAAAAGGCACATCCCATATTACAGCCCACCTGGGTGGAGATACAAAGGGTGTCGCCGTAATGATAATGCATCCGCACGCTTTCGATGCGGTTGCCATCGGAAAGTTCAAACAAAAACTTGACCGTTTCATCCTGTTTCGAGGCGGCCAAATGCAAAATTTTCGGCAATTCAACGGTGCATTTTTCCGCCAAAATCTCACGCAAAGAGGCCGGCAGATCGGTCATCTCGGAAAAATCGGAAGCGTGTTTTTGATGCACCCAGGAAAAGATCTGTTTTGCCCGATAGGCAGGCTGCCCCAAGGTGGCCAAAAAGGCGGTCAATTCTTCGGGCGTCATCGATCTCAGATCGGTCTTTTCCATCTTGTTGCCTCGCATTTTTGTTGGTTTGGTTTCATTCGTTTCGGATCATCCGGCAGAAATAAAACCCGTCGGTATCAAGTTCTTCCCCGAGAAGAAGCACCTCTCCCGGCCGTCTTTGGGGCAGGAAAGAAAGCTCTTTTGGCAACGGGGCCAAAGAATAACCGGGATTCTCGTGCAAAAACCTGTCCACCACACGGCCGTTTTCCATTTCATTGACGGTGCAGGTGGCGTATACCAAAGTCCCTTGTATTTTAACATATTCTTTTGCTGAACACAAGATTTTTTCTTGGATTTCGGGCAAAAGAGCAATTTGAGCAGCCTTTTTACAGCGAATCTCGGGTTTTCCCGCCAGCGTTCCCAGTCCGGAACAGGGCACATCCAATAAAACCCGATCAAATTTACCAAACAATTCCGGATCGGGGACGGAAGCGTCTTTACAGACGGGATGGATAATCTCGGCCCCGATTCTTTTTGCCCCTTCCAGAATTTTTTCAAGTCGGTTTTGATGTAATTCCCCGGCGAAAATACTGCCTTTATTTTCCATCAGCCCAGCCAGGGTCAGACTTTTGGTTCCGGGGGCAGAACAAAGATCGGCCACCTCTTCCCCGCTTTTGGCCCCCAGGGCCACCGCAGCCGCCTGGGCCGCCAGATCCTGCACATAAAAACACCCTTCGGCAAACATGGGATGATGCAAAAGCCGGGCGGGCTCCGAAACAAAAAAGGAACGGGAAAGAGGACCTCTTTGGGGATTGTATCCTTCTTCTTTCAAACGGGAAAGACAGGCTTCTTTGGAAATTCGCAGCGGATTGATCCGAAACCAAAGTTTCTTTTTTTCAAAGCTATGGGACAAAAAAACTTCCAGTTTTTCTTCACCCATTTGGGAAAGAAGCAGCGAGACCAAACTTTCATCCATCGAACCCAAAACCGAAAGCCGCCTGACCGCTTCTTTGGGCAGTTTGGCGCTCTTTTTCCCCTCGTCCCGCAAAAAGGCCCGCAAAACACCGTTGCAAAGGCCCGAAAGTCTGCCGTAACCGGCAATTTTCGCGGCATTCACCGTTTCGCTGACGGCGGTATAAGGGGCGATTTGTGTGGCATATAAGAGTTGAAACAGCCCCAATCGAAGCAGCCACACAGCTTCCTTTTGAGGCGGATTTTTGGGATTCAAATAAGGAGCGAGCCGATAATCCAATGTGATTTTACGCTCCAAAACCCCGCGGTAAAGAAAGGCAAACAGCCGCGCTTCCTGATCGGAAAGGCGGCTTTTTTTGCGATATTCTTCCAACACCAGATGGGAAAACTGTTCCTCTTTTCCGGTGCGGATCAACGCTTTCAGTGCAAGACTTCGTCCTGTCTCCATAAGATTCCTCCCACCTGTTGTTCGGCGAATCAGATTTCAACGTCGGCGGCGGTTGCCGAAGATCACCAAAATGCGCAAAAACTGCATCAGCGCCACCAACATGGAAGCCACATAGGTCATAGCGGCCGCCTGCAGCGTTTTTTTGGCGCCCTGTTGTTCTGCTTCGGTCAAGAGGCCGTCTCCCCGGATGATTTCCATAGCGCGACGGCTGGCATTGAATTCCACCGGCAGGGTGATCAATTGGAACAAGAGCAGGAAAGAATAGAGAAGAATGCCGAAATTCACCAGGGCCTGAAGGGAAAAAAGGCAACCCAAAAGGATCAGCGGAATAGAAAGCCGACTTCCGAAATTGCAGATAGGAATGACCGCCATTCGCAATTTGATGGGCAGATAGCCTTTGGCGTGTTGAATGGCATGGCCGCATTCATGAGCCGCCACCCCGATGGCCGCCACCGAAGTAGAATCACAGACCGAATCTGAAAGACGCACCACATTGGTTCTGGGATCAAAATGGTCGGTCAAATTTCCCGAAACCCGGGAAACACAGACCTCATACAAACCGTTTTGATCCAAAATCCTTCTTGCGACCTGTGACGCTGTCAGCCCGCGGTCATTCAAAACCTCAGAATATTTGGCATAGGTGCTTTTCACCTTTGCCTGAGCCGCAAGGGTGATAATCACACAGGGGATCATCACCAAAAGCCAGGAGAGATCCACGCCGAAATAATATCCGGGATAAAAGGCGGCAAACAACAAATTTCCTTGCATCTTGACGACTCCTTTCTTCAAAAAAAGCGATTCAAACGACAGCCGATCAGTTTCCAAAGAAGACCGGCCCGTCAGAACGCAATCCTCGCATAAATTCTTCGCCTGTTTGGGGCTTCTTTCCCTCCGGCTGCAGTTTTAAGATACGAAGCGCCCCTTCTTTGCAGCAGACCACGGCTTCTTTTTGGGGCAGCAGAAGGCCCGTTTCCCCCGTTTCATCAGACAAAACGGCTTCCAGAATTTTGATGCGTTTGCCGGACAAAAAGGTATACGCCCCCGGCCAGGGATCCATCGCCCGAATTTGGCAATCCAACTCTTTGGCGGTGCGGGAAAAATCAAGCAACCCCTCTTCCTTTTTCAGCATCGGAGCATAGGTAGCAAGGGATTCATCCTGCTTTTTTGGGGTGATATTGCCCTTTTCCAGTTCATCCAGTGTTTCCAGAAGCAATTCTCCGCCAAGGGCGGCCAATTTTTCAAACAAACTGCCGGAGGTATCTTCTTTGGTGATCGGGATTTCCCGCTGCAGCAAAATATCCCCGGTGTCCATCCCCACATCCATCTGCATGGTGGTGATGCCGGTGGTTTGATTGCCTTCCAACAGGGCTCTTTGGATGGGAGCCGCACCACGATAGACAGGCAAAAGGGAGCCGTGGACATTCACGCAGCCGTATTTTGGCAGTTCCAAAATGCTTTTGGGCAGAATCTGACCGTAAGCCGCCACCACGATCACATCGGGAGAAAGGGAAGCAAGAAGTTCCAAATTCTCTTCTGCTTTGATGCGCTCGGGCTGCCAAACCGGAATTCCGGCTTCCTGGGCGACCTGTTTGGTGGCAGTGGGCTGCAAAACCTGATGCCGCCCCACGGGACGGTCGGGCTGCGAAATCACCCCGACCACCTGATGCTTCGGACAGGAAAGAAGGGCTTTCAGACTTTCGGAAGCAAAGTCGGGCGTTCCCATAAACACGATTTTCATTGGTGATTTCTCCTTCCGATTTCAAATCGAAGGTGCTCCCGCATATTGACAGGATACCCCGGTTTCCTGCCGAAAATAAACAGGAAAATATGAACAGTTTTATAAAAGATTTTCTTTTTGATTTCAGATGCGTTTGCCCAGAATGGGAATTTGTTCTGCCATCCAGGAAAGATAGGTTCCCTCTTCCAGTTTTTCGCGGATCACTTCCATCAGATGGTTATAGAACCAAAGGTTATGCATGACCAAAAGCCGCATTCCCAGCATCTCGTTGGCCTTCAAAAGATGGCGGAGATAGGCTCTGGAATGGGTTTGACAGACCGGGCAACCGCAATTTTCATCCAAAGGAAGGGGATCTTTTGCATATTTGTTGTTGTTCAGATTGCGGATGCCTTCCCAGGTGAAAATCTGTCCGTGGCGGGCATTTCTGCTGGGCATCACACAGTCAAACAGATCCACCCCAAGGCTGACGGCGGTCATAATATCCACCGGCGTTCCCACCCCCATCAGATATCGGGGCTTTTCCTTGGGCATATAAGGCTCCACCGCATCGATAACGCGATACATCACCTCGTTGGGTTCCCCCACCGCAAGACCGCCGATGGCATAACCGTCCAGATCCAGTTTGGCAATCTCCTGCATATGGGCAATCCGAAGATCTTCATAAACACAGCCCTGGTTGATGCCAAAGAGCATCTGTTTTTTGTTGATGGTTTCGGGCAGAGAATTGAGTCTGTCCATCTCTTTTTTGCAGCGCTCCAGCCAACGGGTGGTTCTTCGGCAGGACTGGGCGGAATAGGTATGGGTGGAGGGGTTTTCCACACACTCATCAAAGGCCATGGCGATGGTGCTGCCCAGATAGGATTGGATCTGCATACTCTCCTCGGGCCCCATAAAGATCCGTCTGCCGTCAATATGAGATTGGAAGGTGACGCCCTGTTCGTTGATCTGCCGCAATTTTGCCAGGCTGAACACCTGAAAACCGCCCGAATCGGTCAAAATCGGCCGATCCCAGTTCATAAACCGATGCAAGCCGCCGAGTTCATAGATGAGTTCATCCCCGGGACGCACATGGAGGTGATAGGTATTGCAGAGCGCCACCTGACAACCGAGGGTTTTCAGATCCTCGGCAGACACCCCCCCTTTAATGGCGGCGGAAGTGGCCACGTTCATAAAACAAGGGGTCTGGATGGTTCCGTGGGGCGTTTCAAACACCCCTCTGCGGGCTCTGCCCTCTTGCTGCAAGATTTTCATCATAATGATAATATCCTTTCGGTGATTCGCCCATCGCATTTTTATGCGGATCTTCTGTTGAATCTTTTCAAAAATCAGCGGATTTTCCCAAACGAAAATCCTCATTGGTTCTTTGTTCAGGAAATAAACATAGCATCGCCGAAACTGAAGAAGCGATATTTCTCTTTTACCGCCTCTTCATAAGCCGCAAGCACCGATTCACGACCGGCAAGGGCGCTGACCAGCATAATGAGGGTGCTTTCGGGGAGATGAAAATTGGTGATCAAAGCATCCACCCCGCGGAAGCGATAGCCGGGATAGATGAAGATGCTGGTGTCACCGTCACAGGCTTCAAAATGCCCGTCAAAGCGCTGTGCCACCGATTCCAGCGTCCGGCAGCTGGTGGTCCCCACAGCAATCACCCGTCTGCCCTCTCTTTTGGCCCGTTCCAACGCCTCGGCCGTCTCTTTTTTCATTTCATAGTGTTCGGTGTGCATCAGATGATCTTCGATCTCATCCTCTTTTACCGGACGGAAGGTTCCCAGCCCCACATGAAGGGTCACCCGATGAATTTCCACTCCCCTCTCTTCCAGTGAGGCAAGCAGATCGTTTGTGAAATGCAAGCCGGCGGTGGGGGCGGCGGCGCTGCCCAGATGCCTGGAATAGACCGTCTGATAACGTTCTTTATCTTCCAATTTTTCGGTGATGTATGGCGGAAGGGGCATCTGCCCCACCCGATCAAGAGCCGAATAGAAATTCTCATCGGAAGAAAAGCGCACCAACCGCTTGCCGTCTTCCAGAAAATCCACCACCTCGGCGCGCAAAATACCGTCACCGAAAACAAACTGCCTGCCGATTCGGGCCTTTTTTCCCGGGCGGGCCAAAACCTCCCAATCGCCGTTTTCCCACATCTTCAACAGCAAAAATTCCATCTCGCCGCCGGTTTCGGCATTCACCCCGATGATACGGGCAGGCAGCACTCTGGAATCGTTGATCACAAGGACGTCCCCTTTTTTCAAGAGGCTTTTCAGGTCGGAAAACACCCGATGGTCGATGGCACCGGTTTCTTTATCCAGCAAAAGCAGCCGGGATGAATGAATCTGCCTATATTCGTCTTATGATTAGCCAAAAGCCAAATGATTATCCGGAAATCAGAATTTTACTGAAAAACTTAATCAATGAGGTAAACCATATCGGTGTAAATATCAATCAGATTGTAAAGAACCATAAT
>JAFQMB010000192.1 GCA_017421095.1 Oscillospiraceae bacterium | reverse complement strand
GTCATTTCCGTCCGGTTCCACAACCGTGTAAGTCCGTTTTTTGGGCTCTGCATCGCCCTCTTCAGTAAAGGTCATGTAATAGGTGCTGTAACGAACGGTATCGTTGGCATCAATCTCGATCATACCCAATTCCGGGATATCCGAACTTTCGCGGGTTTTCAAAGCACCGCAATGGACACTGGTGAAACTGTCGGGCCGGCTGATCACACAAGGCGCACCGAAAACAGAAGCGTGGGTATGGCCGGTGAGAAAAACAAGTTCGGGATAATCTTTTAACACCCGTTCTGTTTTTTCGGTCACCGGCACGTGGCTGACGACAAAAACAGGCTTACCGTCGTTGCCCTCTTCTCTGATGGTTCGCATCTCGTTTTTCAGCCAGGTAAGTGCCAAATCGCTGGGATCACCGGCAATGGAAACCATAGACAGGAAATGATAACCCTCTACCACCGTGTGATAATAGCCCTGTTTGATCAAGGTTTCCGAAGTGCGGCTTTTATCCTGATAGACCAACCGTCCCAAAAAGGCAGCATACGGATTGTAATCCGAAAAACCGGTGCTGGCAGCATAAAGGCTGGTGGGGTCGTGTTCTGTTACATAAGAAGAAGAGGAGTAATAGACATCGTGATTCCCGGGAGTCAAAAAGAGTTCGGTTTTAGAGGAATCAATGCAGGCGGAAAACACCTTTTGCGCCTTGACCCCATCCACTGTGGCCAAGGTATCCAACACATCGCCGCCCAGAACCATAATCGGCATCTTGTCTTCCCCGATTTTTTCCTTATAAAAGTTGGCAGCAGCCGTAAACTTGTCGGCGGAATAATAAATTTGTTCCCATTCCCCGTAAAACTCTGCTTCGCAAATATGTACATCGCTGAGCACACCAAAGGATAACACAACATTTTCTTCGTCAAATATGATCTTTTCCTCTGCTTTCGCTTCAAAATATCTTCCTGTCGGAATGAGTAGAGTCAAAGCCAACAAAAGAGAAAATACCGCTCCGATTTTTTGTTTCACAATTATCACCCTCCCAATTTGAGAAAACCGTTGTCCGGTTCTCTGTTTCGAGATTCTTTTATAGGGTAAAAGAAATCTCCATCTACATCCTATCAGCCTCCCCCCCCACTGTCTTCATCCCTGTTTGTCTTTTCTGTTTCCTGTTTGTGCATCTTGTCGAATAAACGGTCTGAAAACCAGGACATCGGCAAAGATTAGAGAGATAACAAAAGCAGCGCACACCGCAAAAACGTGATGTACGCTGCTTTGTTTTTAATGCTTCATCAAAGATCGGGCGGATAGCAAAGATGTTACAAAAAGAGCCCTTGATCCGGTTGGAAAAAGGGCTCTTCTTTTCTGAATCTTGCTGTTTTCCTGTCGGGTGGTTTATTTCTTGCGGAAGAACCAGACGCCGCAGGCGGCAGCGGCGATCAGCACCAGAGCGATCACCAGACCAACAATCCAGGCGGAACCGGGAGAACCTTTGGGCGAAGAGGTTTCAGACGCTGCCTCGC